>NZ_JAUZMZ010000120.1:0-15401 GCF_036327435.1 Rhodococcus chondri
GGCACCGGTGCCGATCCGGCCGGGGGCCCGGCCTTCGCGGGGCGCGCCGAGCCGCTGCTGGGCACGCTCGGATCCGTTGCGGGCCTGGCGGGCATCTGGAACGGCGAGGCCGTGCCCGCGTCACGCACCACACCGTGGGCCCTCATCGGCACGGCGGTGCTGCTCCTCGTCGTCGCGTGCGGGTTGCCCGCGCTGTGGCGGCGCCGGCGCAACCCGGTACTCGTCGTGCTCGCGGCGCTCGCCGCGGTTGCGGTGCTCGGACCCACCTTGGCTGCGACGACCCCGGGGCTGCGCCTCGGCGAGTGGTCGATGGTGCACGTTCCCGGCACGGGTCTGCTGCGCGACACGCAGAAGTGGGTGGCGTGGGCGATGCCGCTGTACGCGGTGGCCGCGGCAGCGGGCGTCGCTGCGCTGCCGCGCCGATTCTCCGGTCCAGGCCTCCGTTCGGGGTCGTCGTCACTGTGCGCGACGGCGGTGGTGGCACTGGTGCTGCTGTCACTGCCCGATCTCGCGTGGGGCGTCGGCGGCAAGATCCGGCCCGTGCAGTACCCCGACGGCTGGCAGCAGGTCGCCGATGCCGTCACCGCGCGCGACGGGGGCGTCGCGGTGCTGCCGGAGGGGATGTTCCGTCGCTTCGATTTCGCGGGCCCGGCCGTCGTGCTCGATCCCGCTCCGCGGATGCTGCGCGCCGACGTGCTGCAGTCGGGCACCCTCGTCGTGGCCGGCGGCACCGTCGCCGGAGAGGGTTCGCGCGCATCCGACGTCGAACGACTGCTCACGGCCGGCGCGGACCCGTCCGAGCTTGCGGCCCGCGGTGTCGGATGGGTGCTCGTCGAACACGGCGCCGGCAGGTCCGTGGGCGACGCGCAGCGCACCCTCGACGCTCTCGACCCCGTGTACCGCGACGGCGACGTGAGCCTGTACCGGGTGGAGGGCGTGACGGGAACACCGTCGCCGCACCGCGCGCCGGCGATCGCTGCGCACCTGTTGTGGTTGCTGCTGCTAGCCGGCGGCGCGGCCGGCGGGCTCGCGCTGCGGTTCCGCGGCCCGCGGGTACAGGCCTGACACACACCGGCCGGCGGTGGTCGCGGTGAGGACGTCGAGCACCCCGTCCCCGGTCGCCGACCATGAGAACTCCCCCGCCCGGATCCGGGCCTTCCCGCCGAGCTGGCGGCGGCGATCGGCGTCGTCGAGCAGATCGGCGACCGCGTCGGTCAGGCCGGCCGGCGAATCCACCAGCAGCCCGGTCACGCCGTCGATGATCGAATCGGTCAGTCCCTTCGAACTGCGGTAACCGATGGTGGGCACCCCGTGCAGGGCCGCCTCGACCACGGCCAGACCCCACCCTTCCTTGCGGGACGGCATCACGTGCAGCCACGAACGGGACAGCAGTTCGTGCTTGCGGCGTTCGGGGACGTGGCCGTGGAACGTGACCGCGCCGCCGATACCCAGCTCGGCTGCGGCATTCCGCAGGTTCTGTTCCCACCAGCCGCCACCGATGACGTCCAGGTGCAGGTCCGGTATCCGCGTGCGGAGCGCCGCGACCGCGCCGAGCGCGTCCTCGATCTGCTTGTGCGGCACCAACCGGGAGAGCACGCACACGGTCGGGTGCGGGGTGCGGGTGTGGTCGCCGCCGGGCTCGACATCGCCGGGGATCGCGTCGGCGCCGTTGCGGACCACCGCGATGCGCTCGTGGTCCACACCGAGGGTGCCCAGTTCCTCGGCCGAGGGCAGCGACACCGTCAGGTACTGGTTGCGGCGGTGCACGCGCGGCGACAGAGTCGACTCGATCCACCATCCGAGCTTCGCCATCACCCGGCCGGCGACCGGCCACTGCTCGCGGTGACAGTGATGCACGAGCACGGTGACCGGCGCGCCCGCGACCAGTCGCGCGAAGAACGGGATCCCGTTCTGGGTGTCGATGACCGCGTCGGGTCGGATGCCTTTCAACGGGCCGAGTCCGAGTCGTCCGGCCGCGATCGCGGCGAGCGCCCGCGGGTAGACGGTGAGCCGGCCGCCGCCGCGGGTGACCTCGATGCCGTCGATGCGATCGCGCGCCGAAACACCGGGATACGACGCGGTACGCAGAGTGACCTTGATGCCACGCGCGGCGAGCTGGGCACCGACCTGCTCGAGATAGCGCTCGCTGCCGCCTCCCTGCGGGTGCCCGCTGTCGCGCCAGCAGAGCAGCAGAACCTCCCGCACGCGGTGACCCCCCATGTGGTTGCGCAGTCGTCCCGAACAGCCGAGCATGTTCCAGGACACGGTTTGTATCAGGGACACAGTAACGGGTGCCGACCGGTCAGTGACAGGTACACCCGCAGCGCAGCAACCGGCGGCCCGCGCGGCGCACTAAGGTGGTCCGACGTGCCTTCCGCGACCGCAACCACCGCCACCCGTGTGACCCGGCTCTTCGCGCGCCGCGCGACCCTGCGTCGCTCCGTCGATCTCCTCGGCAGTTTCCGGTTCGAGCAGAGTGCACCGGAGAAGTTCTACGGCGGCCTCGCGCGCGACACGGTCGAGCTGATCGGCGACCTGTACACCGGTCTGACCGGCGCGGATCTGAGCGGCACCACCGTCGTCGACGTCGGTGGCGGGCCGGGTTACTTCGCGGATGCCTTCGCCGAGGGCGGCGCGCGGTACGTGCCGATCGAACCCGATCCGTCGGAGATGCATGCGGCGGGTCTGCAGGTCGGAGGCGCGATCCGCGGGTCCGGTCTTGCACTGCCGCTGCGGACCGGTTCGGTGGACGTGTGTTTCTCCTCGAATGTCGCCGAGCACGTCGCGACGCCGTGGGTGATGGCCGACGAGATGCTGCGGGTCACCCGGCCGGGCGGACTGGTCGTGTTGTCGTACACGCTGTGGTGGGGTCCGTTCGGTGGACACGAAACCGGTCCGTGGCACGCGTTCGGCGGGGAGTTCGCGGCCCGTCGGTACGCCCGCAAGCACGGGAAGGATCCGAAGAACCGGTACGGGGTGTCGCTGTTCGAGGTGGGCTGCACCGACGGTCTCGCATGGGCGCGATCCACGGACGACGGGGAACTGCTCGCGGCGTTCCCCCGCTATCACCCGCGGTGGGCCTGGTGGCTCGTCAAGGTGCCGGCAGTACGCGAGTTCCTCGTCAGCAATCTGGTGCTGGTGCTGCGGCGGCGATGATCCCCTAGTGTCGGCGTCATGACCGCTCTGGCCCTCGACGTCGGCGGCACCAAGTTCGCCGCGGCAATCGTCGCCGACGACGACGGAACCCCGCTCGATCCGGTCTCGGTGCCCGTGCCCGCAGTGGGTGTGTGGGACGCGTGCGCCGCGCTGCTGCGTGAGGTGGCGGGCAGCGAATCGGTGACCGCGGTGGGGATCGCGTCGGCGGGGCCGGTCGACGCGCGCGCGGGCACGGTCGCTCCCATCAACATCGCCGAGTGGGCGTCGGGGTTCGCCCTGGCCGACGCCGTCCGCAACCTCTTTCCGGGGGCGCGGGTCGAGCTGGCGATGGACGGCGCCGCGGCCGCGCTGGCCGAGCAGCGGTTCGGGGCGGGACGATCGGTGGAGGACCTGCTGGGCGTCGTGGTCGGCACCGGGGTCGGCGGCGGACTGGTGCTCGGCGGCCGGATCGTGCGGGGGCGCACGGGTAACGCCGGCCATATCGGGCACATGGTGTCGGCGTACGGCACCGAGGTCTGCGCGTGCGGAGGCGCCGGATGCCTCGAAACCGTCGCGAGCGGGCCGGCCGCGGTGCGGTGGGCGCGCAAGCACGGATGGGACGGACCGGACGGTGCCGCGCTGGCGGCCGATGCGGAGGCGGGCAGCGGCGTCGCGGCCGCGGCACTCGAACGCGCCGGCACCGCGCTCGGTCAGGTCATCGCATCCGCGGCTGCCCTGACAGATGTCTCGTTTGCCGTGGTGGGCGGCGGATTCGCCCGGTCGGGGGCGTGGCTGTGGCGGCCGATGCTGGTGTCGGCGGCACGGCACGCACGGCTGTCGTTCGTGCGTGATCTGCGGATCGTGCCCGCCGAACTGGATGCACTGGGCACACTGACAGGTGCCGCGCAGCTCGCGGCAAGTCACGAGTAGGTAACCAAACCCGGTGCGGTCCGGGCCACTGCAATACCCTGGCCTGACCAGCGTGCCCCGGCGGACTGATCGGCGGTATCCGATGCGGATTGCTGAAGTTTTGCGGAACAAGGGTTCGACGGTGCAGACGGTGCCACCGGACACCACGATCAGCGAGCTGATCGGCGATTTCGCCCGCCACAACATCGGTGCGATGGTCGTCTGCGAGGACGATCGGCTGGTCGGCATCATCACCGAACGCGACGTGGTGCGACAGCTCCACGAGCGCGGGCCGTCGGTGCTCGTCGCGACGGCGAGCGACCTGATGACGACCGAGGTGGCGACGTGCCTGCCCACCGACACCGTCGACAGTCTCGCCGCGACCATGACCGAACGCCGGATCCGGCATCTTCCGGTCGTCGTCGACGGACGCCTGGTGGGCATCGTGAGTATCGGCGACGTGGTCAAGAGCCGGATCGACGAACTCCAGGACGAACGCGATCAGCTCGAGTCGTACATCCACCAGGGCTGAGCTCCCGGACCGCCTAGTCCGTGGTGGTCTCCGGGTCGGGAGTGTCCGGATCGCCGTTGTCCGGTGCGGGTCCGGCCGTGCCCGGGGTGGGCCGGTCGAGCACGCTCACGCTCATTCCGTACGGGAGGAACCGCACCGACCTTCCCGGATCGGTGTTGCCCTTGAGTGTGCGCAGCGCGTCGACCTCGGTGGCGTGCACCTGGTCGATCCGCGCGACACCGTCGTCGTCGAGGGTGTAGACCGCCCACACGCCGTCGCCCGCTTCTCCCGTGGTGCCGGGTGTCGGCGCGGTGTGGGGACGCGGCGGAGCGAGCGGTTGTTCGAGGAACGAGAAGATCCGATCCTTGATCTCGCGCAGTTCTTCACCGGCGTCACGCACGACCCGGTCGAAATCCTCGGGGTCGAACCCGAACGGATTGTTGTTGGCCATGGCAGATCTCCTGACGGTCGGCTCTCGAAAACGGTCGCCGACTCCAGTGTGGGCATCGAGACCGTCCCGCGCCACCGATCCCGGCGAACCCTTCCGAAAACCTGGAACGTGTTCTAGTCTTTTGGCGTCACACTCGACCGGCTGCACGTAAGGAGGCGGGGTGAGAATCGACCCGGACGACTCCGCCCACCACGGAGAGGTCGCACGACCCCACGACTCCCGCCGGGATCCGGCCCGGCTACGCGCCGACCTGCAACGCTGGCTCGCCCGGCACGTCACCGACCCCACCGTCGACGACGTACGCATCCCCGACGGCACCGGCATGTCCAGCGAAACCCTGCTCTTCGACGCCACCTGGGACGGTCGCGCCCACGCCTTGGTGGCACGGGTCGCGCCGCCCGAGACATCGGTGCCCGTCTTCCCCCGCTACGACCTCGGCGCCCAGGCCCGGGTGATGCGCGCGGTCGCCGCGCACACCGATCTTCCGGTGCCCCACGTGCACTGGTCCGAGCCCGACCCCGGTCCACTGGGAGCACCGTTCTTCGTGATGACCCGCGTCGACGGCCGTGTACCACCAGATGTCATGCCCTACAACTTCGGCTCCTGGGTCACCGAGGCCGAACCCGCGCAACGCGCCACGATGCAGGACGCGGTCGTCGACGTCATCGCCCGGATCCACACCGTCGGTCCCGCCTGTCTCGGTGCGGCGCCCACCGGAGTCGGCGCCACGACGGCCGGCGCAACCCGCACCGCGCAGGAGGCCGTGCGCGCACATCTCGACGGGCAACGCGCCTATTACGAGTGGACCACCCGCACCGGCCCGCGCTCGCCGCTGATCGAGCGAGCCTTCACATGGCTCGACGAGCACGTACCCGACGACCGCACCCCCGCGGTGCTGTGCTGGGGCGACGCTCGCATCGGCAACATCGTCTTCGACGACTTCCGGCCCGTCGCGGTACTCGACTGGGAACTCGCCACGGTGGGCGCCCGCGAGATGGACCTTGCGTGGATGACCTTCCTGCACAGGTTCTTCGAAGATATCGCCACCGCCGCCGGCCTCCCGGGGCTCCCGGATTTCCTGCGCCGCGACGACATCGCCCGCGCCTACACCGCACGCACCGGCCACACTCCGCAGCACCTCGACTTCTACACCTGTTATGCCGCGCTCCAGCACGCGATCATCATGCTGCGCATCACCACTCGTGCCGTGCACTTCGGGCAGGCCGAACAGCCCGATGACGTCGACGAGATGATCCTGCACCGTGCAAGTCTCGAAGCAATGCTCGCCGGTACCTACTGGGAGGCGCTGCGATGACGTCTCTTTCACCGCTCGACGACTACCCGGTGCACCAGACCGCCGAGCCCATCCGGCGGGTCGCGACCTCCGACCGCAACTTCTACGACCGCTACTATTTCAACTGCTATCCGGCCGACACCACCGACCTGTTCCTCGTCGTCGGTCTGGGCCAGTACCCCAATCTCGGTGTCACCGACGGATTTGCGGTGCTGCGCCACGGAGACGACCACCTCGTGGTCCGTGCGTCCAAAGCCCTCGGCACGGACCGCACCGACACGCGGATCGGCCCACTGCGCATCGAGATCCTCGAGGGACTGCAGCGACTGCGCGTCGTCCTCGAACCCGGCCATCCCGACACCACCGACCTGTCCTTCGATCTCACCTTCGACGGCGACATTCCCGCAACCGAGGAGAGTCCGCAGCGGCTGCGTCAGCTCGAGCGCATCGTCATGGACACGTCGCGCTTCGTGCAGACCGGACACTGGTCGGGGACGCTGACCGTCGACGGGCACACCCGGCGGGTGGATCCCGCGACCTGGCGTGGGAACCGCGACCGCTCGTGGGGCGTACGCCCCGTCGGCGAACCCGAACCCGCCGGACGCAGAAGCGCCGACGGCACACCCGGATTCTTCTGGATCTATTCGGTGATGCAGTTCGGCAACGACACGGTCGTCGTCATCGTCCAAGAGGACGACACCGGACGGCGCCTGCTGGAAGAAGCGATCCGGATCCGCCCCGGCGAAGCACCCGAATGGCTGGGGCGGCCCGAACACCGGCTGCAGTTCGCCCCGGGCACCCGCACCGTCACCGGCGCCGCCCTGACCTTCCACCGGCCCGGACGCGACACTCTCACCGTCGAATGCGAACTGCGGGTACCGAACCTGCTGGCGATCGGCACCGGATACGGCCTCGAACCCGACTGGCGACACGGCATGTGGCAGGGCGAGCTCGTCGTGCAGTCGCTGCGCCGCGACGCCCGCGAGATCGATCCCGGCCTGCTGCTGTTCTGCCCCACCGACCATCTCACGCGATTCCGTGTCGCCGGGACGGACACCGTGGGCACCGGCCTGTTCGAGGTCGCGGTGATCGGCCCGCACCGGCAGTACGGCTTTACCGGATTCGTCGACACCCACACGGCACCGGACACGGCAGACACCGTCTCGGCAACATCGAAAAATGAGTAACCCGGCAATTGGTGAGGAAGCGAGAACATGACCGACTACGACAAGTTGTTCATCGGCGGCCGATGGGTGGCACCGTCCACCGACGAGAGACTCGAGGTGTTCTCCCCCGCCACGGAAGAACGCGTCGGGTGGGTGCCTGTCGCGGGACCGCAGGACATCGACGCCGCGGTCGCGGCCGCGCGCAGCGCATTCGACGACGGACCGTGGTCGCGCACGTCCCCCGCCGACCGCGCCCAGGTACTCGCCAAAGCCGCGAAGCTGCTCGAGGAACGCGCCGAGGACATCGCCGCGGTGGTATCGGCCGAGATGGGGCAGCCCGCCGCATCGGTCCAGATGATGCAGATGACACCCTCCCTCGCGACACTGAATTTCTATGCCGGACTGGCTGATTCGTTCAAGTGGACGGACGAGCGCAGCGGCTCGTTCGGGCGCACCCGGGTCAGCCGCGAACCGGTCGGTGTCGTCGGTGCGGTCATCGCCTGGAACGTGCCGCTGTTCCTGTGCGCCAACAAACTCGGCCCGGCACTGCTCGCGGGCTGCACCGTCGTCCTCAAGCCCGCGCCCGAAACACCGCTCGCCGTCAACGTCATCGCGGAGATCTTCGCCGAGGCGGGTCTGCCCGAGGGCGTGCTGTCGGTGGTGCCCGGCGGCGCCGAGACCGGCGAATACCTTGTGTCGCACCCGGATATCGACAAGATCACCTTCACCGGTTCCACCGCCGTCGGCAAGCACATCGGCGAGATCGCCGCGCGCAACCTCAAGCGCTGCTCACTCGAACTCGGCGGCAAGTCCGCGGCCATCGTCCTCGAGGACGCCGACCTCGACTCGACGATCGCGATGCTCGTGATGTCGGGACTGATGAACACCGGCCAGGCGTGTGTCGGCCAGACCCGCATCCTGGCACCACGGTCGCGGTACGACGAGGTGGTCGAGAAGATCGTCGCGACCGCGGCCTTCTTCCCCGTCGGCCCCCCGTCGGACGCGAATGCCCAACTCGGCCCGCTGGTTTCGGCGAAGCAACGCGAACGGGTCGAAGGGTACATCGCCAAGGGCAAGGAGGAAGGCGCCCGCCTGGTGCTCGGCGGTGGCCGGCCCGAAGGACTGGACAAGGGCTATTTCGTCGAACCCACCGTGTTCGCCGACGTCGACAACTCCATGACCATCGCCCGGGAGGAGATCTTCGGCCCCGTGCTGTGCGTGCTGCCGTACGACAGCGTCGACGAGGCGGTGAAGATCGCCAACGACTCCGATTACGGACTCGCCGGGTCGGTGTATACCACCGACGTCGAGAAGGGTCTCGACGTTGCGTCGCGGGTCCGCACCGGCACGTACGGAATCAACTGGTACGCCTTCGATCCGGGCTCACCGTTCGGCGGTTACAAGAATTCGGGCATCGGGCGCGAGAACGGTCCCGAGGGGCTCGAGGCCTTCTGCGAAACCAAGTCGGTGCTCTACCCGCCCGGCTACCAGGACTGACAACCGCAGAACACGAAGGTCACATTCGTCCGGTCGGACCGGCCGAATGTGACCTTCGAGTGTCGACGCGGGACGCATTCCCGCGGAACGACGATCAGATGTACATCGCAGGATCGATATAACTCGTCGGATCCACGAGCGGCTCGTGCTGTTTCCGCAACCGGATGGTCGCGGGGATTCCCGTCGCGATCGAATCGGGCGGAACATCACGGGTGACGACCGCGTTCGCGCCGACGGCGCTGTCGTCACCGACGACCACCGGTCCGAGGATCTTCGCGCCGGCACCGACCGTGACCCGGTTTCCGAGCGTCGGGTGCCGCTTCTCCTTCGCGAGCGACCGGCCGCCGAGCGTCACTCCGTGATAGAGCATGACGTCGTCGCCGACCTCCGCCGTCTCACCGATCACGACACCCATGCCGTGATCGATGAAGAAGCGGCGGCCGATGGTCGCGCCCGGATGGATCTCGATGCCGGTAAGGAATCGCGTGAACTGCGACAGAATCCGCGCGGGTCCGCGCAGCGCGGGCACCGCCCACATCCGGTGCGCGACGCGGTGCGCCCAGATCGCATGCAGCCCGGAATACACGATCGCGTTCTCCACGTCGCTGCGCGCGGCAGGGTCGTGTCCGCGCGCAGCCTGTAGATCCTCTCGGACAGTACGCAGGAAACTCACCACGAAGTCAGTCCCGGATGTGCTCGAACAGCGGGGTGGAGATGTAGCGCTCGCCGAAGTCCGGCACCACCACGACGATCAGCTTGCCGGCGTTCTCTTCACGCTTCGCGATTTCGAGTGCGGCCCACACATTCGCACCGGCCGAAATGCCACCGAGGATTCCCTCGTCGGTGCCGAGACGACGCGCGACGTCGATCGCGTCGTCGAGCTTGACGTCGATGATCTCGTCGTAGATCTCGCGGTCGAGCACCTCGGGCACGAAGTTCGCGCCGAGACCCTGAATCTTGTGCGGGCCGGGGGCACCACCGGTGAGGATCGGAGAATCTGCGGGCTCGACGCCGACGATCTGCACGCCGGGCTTGCGGGCCTTGAGATTCCGGCCGACACCGGTGATGGTGCCGCCCGTGCCGATGCCGGCGACGAAGATGTCGATCTCGCCGGCGGTGTCGTTCCAGACTTCTTCGCCGGTGGTGCGCTCGTGGATCTCCGGGTTCGCGGGATTACCGAATTGGCGCGCGAGCACCGCGTTCTCGGTCTTCGCCACGATCTCTTCGGCCTTGTCGACCGCGCCCTTCATGCCCGCGGCTCCGGGGGTGAGCACGATTTCGGCACCGTAGGCGCGGAGCATGACGCGACGCTCGGTCGACATCGTCTCGGGCATCGTGAGGATGACCTTGTAGCCGCGCGCAGCGCCGACCATCGCGAGCGCGATACCGGTGTTGCCCGACGTGCCCTCGACGATCGTGCCGCCGGGCTTCAGCTCACCGGACTTCTCCGCGGCATCGATGATCGCCACGCCGATGCGGTCCTTGACACTGTTGGCCGGGTTGTAGAACTCGAGCTTCGCGGCGACGGTGGCGCCGGCGCCCTCGGTCAGCCGGTTGAGCTTGACGAGCGGGGTGCGGCCCACCAACTCGGTGACATTGTTGTAAATCGCGCTCATAGCGGATCCTCCTCCCGGCCGCAGAACGACCGGCTCTGGTTTCGATGCACCTATTGCATCACTAGTGCCGAGATCCGGCTCACGGGGGGAGCCGGAAGCACGGTCCTGTCGGGTTCGTTCAATACAGGCACGGCCGCTAGGTTCAACACTGGCCACCATGACGAATTCCGTGAATCCGATTCCGGACGGCTACACCACGGTGACCCCGTTCCTCGTGGTCGACGGCGGAGCCCAGGCCATCGACTTCTACCGCGACGCATTCGGCGCGACTCTCGTCGACCGGACGGACGGTCCCGACGGGTCCGTGGCGCACGCCGAACTCGACTTCGGCAACGGACGCGTGCAGCTGAGCGACCCGCATCCCACGATGGGACTGCACGCGCCCGACGGCACGACCGACGTCAACCACTCGTACGTCCTGTACTGCGCCGATGTCGACGCCACCTTCACACGCGCGATCGCACTCGGCGCCCGCGCGTTCGAGGAGCCGTCGACGTTCGTGACCGGCGACCGGTTCGCGTCGCTCCTCGACCCGTTCGGGCACCGATGGGCGATCATGACGCGGGTCGAAGACGTTTCTCCGGCAGATGCGAAGCGCCGGCTCGACGAGTGGGTTGCCACGCAGAACGCTCGGGCTGTGTCCGAATACTGAGGTGCCCGAATACGGCGATACCGCCTCCCCATGGAACCGGGAGGCGGTATCGCTGTGAATCCTGGGGCAGTCTCAGCCCAGGCGCTGCTTCAGAGCCTCGAACTCGTCGCGGATGCCCGACGGAACCTTCTCGCCGAGGAACTCGAACCACTCCTCGATGAGCGGCAGCTCCTGCTTCCACTCCTCCGGGTCGACGGCCAGCGCCTCGTCGACGTCCGCGCGGTCGACGTCGAGTCCCTCGAGGGTCAGGTCGTCGGCGGTCGGGACGAAACCGATCGGCGTGGACTGCGCGCCGGCCTTGTGCTCGATGCGATCGACGATCCACTTGAGCACGCGGGAGTTCTCGCCGAACCCGGGCCACAGGAATCGGCCGTCTTCACCACGACGGAACCAGTTGACGTAGAAGATCTTCGGCAGCTGGTTCTGGTCGGCGTTCTTGCCGAGGTTGATCCAGTGGTTGAGGTAGTCGCCGGCGCTGTAACCGATGAACGGCAGCATCGCCATCGGGTCGCGGCGGACGGTACCGACCTTGCCCTCGGCAGCGGCGGTCTGCTCCGACGACAGGGTCGCGCCGAGGAAGGTGCCGTGCTGCCAGTCGAAGGACTCGCTGACGAGCGGAACCGTCGTCTTGCGACGGCCACCGAACAGGATGGCCGAGATCGGCACGCCCTGCGGGTCGTCCCACTCGGGAGCCAGGATCGGGCACTGCGACATCGGGGTGCAGTAGCGCGAGTTCGGGTGCGCGGCCTTGTTGTCGGACTCGGGGGTCCAGTCGTTGCCGAGCCAGTCGGTCAGATGCGCGGGGGTCTCGCCGCCGATGCCCTCCCACCACACGTCGCCGTCGTCGGTCTTGGCGACGTTGGTGTAGATGGTGTTGCCGGCCTCGATGGTCGCCATCGCGTTCGGGTTGGAATCGGCGCTGGTGCCGGGCGCGACACCGAAGAACCCGAACTCCGGGTTCACGGCGTACAGGCGGCCGTCCTCACCGAAGCGCATCCAGGCGATGTCGTCGCCGAGGGTCTCGGCGCGCCAGCCCGGAATGGTCGGCTGGATCATCGCGAGGTTGGTCTTGCCGCATGCCGACGGGAACGCCGCGGCAATGTAGTAGGCCTTCTCCTCGGGCGAGATCAGCTTGAGGATGAGCATGTGCTCGGCCAGCCAGCCCTCGTCGTGGGCCATTGCCGACGCGATGCGCAGCGAGTAGCACTTCTTGCCGAGCAGGGCGTTGCCGCCGTAGCCGGAGCCGTAGCTCCAGATCTCACGGGTCTCGGGGAAGTGGGTGATGTACTTGGTGTCGTTGCACGGCCACGGCACATCCTGCTGTCCGGCCTCGAGGGGCGCACCCACGGAGTGCAGCGCCTTGACGAACGGGCGGTCGGTGCCCATCTTCTCGAGGGCGGCGGCACCCATGCGGGTCATGATGCGCATGGAGACGACCACGTACTCGGAGTCGGTGATCTCGACTCCCAGCTTCGGGTCGTCGGCGCCGAGGGGACCCATGCAGAACGGCACGACGAACAGCGTGCGACCGCGCATGCAACCGCGGTACAGCTCGGTCATCGTGGCCCGCATCTCGGACGGATCCATCCAGTTGTTGGTGGGGCCCGCGTCGATTTCCTTCTCCGTGCAGATGTAGGTGCGCGACTCGACACGCGCGACATCGGAGGGATCGGAGCTCGCGAGGAAGGAATTCGGCTTCTTCTCGTCGTTCAGACGGGTGAAGGTTCCGGCCTCCACCAACTGAGCGGTCAGACGGTCCCATTCCTCATCGGATCCGTCGGCCCACACGACGCGATCGGGCTGGGTGAGCTCGGCAATCTCTTGAACCCACGCAAGCAGCTCGGCATGCTGAGTGGGGAGCTTGTCGTCGGTACCGTTCAAACCGGGAATGGTCGCTGAGGTCATCAAACTTCTCCTGGGGTGTGCCCGGAACCGGATCCCTCCCCCGGCCTGCACACGAACACAGGCACAGCGGCAGACCCGGGCTTTCCCCTCTCGGCAGGGGTACCACCCGCTTCGTCCGTGGCCGAACGGAAGACGCGGGCGCCGGAAGTCCTATTCATAGAGGTTAACGCTGGACGTCGTCACGGGAACACTCGGCCCCGGTCGGAAATGTCACAGAAACGATTCAGAATCGCGGAGAATACTCTCACCTACCCCCCTTGTACAGGCGATACGCGTCACTTCGGCGTTTCGCCATGATTTATGTCATCCCCAGCGTACCTTCGTCGATTCGGGTCCACTGCGGCGTTCCGTCACCGTCGCGGCGGAACTCCCACACACCGTATTCCCCGTCGTCCGCGACGACCGACATGCGGTCGGTGTATCCGTCCAGGTCGGTGTCCGTCGCCACGACCAGGGCCCCGATGTCCGGCCCGCCGATGTCCGGGGCGGCCGGCACCTCGGTGTCGAACACGACGGTCTCGCGCACGCCGTCGCCGTCGAGATCCGCGGTGGGGTCCGTACCGTCGGCCCACGCCGCGGCGGACACCGGATCGAAAGCCGCGTCCATCCCCTCCGGTTCACACATCCGGTCCGTACCGAGAAATGCCTCGGCCATCTGTCCCCCGCCCGTAGTCGTCCGGTGTCCTGCGCCTATCCCGTTGGACGTGAGACCCGCCCGGACGGTTCCCCCGACGGCTCCAGCGCCGCAAGATCACGTTCACACGCCGCGAGACGGGCATTGCGTTCACCGAGCCGCTGCCGGATCCGGGAATCGATCTCCGCGACACGCTCCCGCAGTTCCGCCATGCGCGTCTCGTCCACCGCGGCGGACGTCGAACCCAGACGCGCTTCCGCGTCGAACACCTGGGTGCGCACCCATCCCTCCAGGTCGGCGCGCACTTCGGCGAGCTCCTCGGAAACCCAGCGATGCATCCGATCGCGCTGGGCGAGCCGGCGGCGCAACCGCATCAGCCACCACCCGACCGCAATGCCGCATGCGATCGTGACAGGCACCGACACCGCCTCCACGACGCCGACCTCGGCGAAGGGCGCCGTCAGCAGACGTCCGAGCCCCATCCCGGCCGACGCGCCCAGCACGATCGCGAGACGGTCTTCGAGCGAACGGGCAGGGCGTGGTGGCTCACGCAGCGGAACCGGCTCCGGGGGACCGGTCACCGTGATGCCCAGCAGGGCGGCGGCCTGCGCGGTGACCCGGCCGCGCAGCTCCCGCACGTGCCCATCGAGCACCGAGGCCACCTCCCGTGCGTCGGAGGTGCCGTCGTCGAGCACATCCCGGATCGCCCCGGACGCCGCGCGCACCCCGGCGGCGACGCTCTGCAGCAGCTCGGCGCGGACCCGCTGGACGTCCCGGCGCGGAGCACCGGTGTCGCGGACGACGGGCCTTGCGGCCAGCCGGGCTCGTTCCGCACGCAGCGGCTCGGTGGTGTCCTCGGCGCGCAACGCGGCGATCTCGTCGGTGATCATGCGGCGGGTCCGGGTGACGACCGCTGCCCGGAACGCCGGGCCGTGCGCGCCGGTGACCACCGTCGCCAGGACATCGCGCAACTCGACGATCCCGGATTCGAGGAGCAGCACCCTCCCGGTGTCACCGCCGAGCGTGCGGGCCCGCGCCGCGGCCTCCGCCGAGACCGGCAGCACGATGACCCGGCCGAGCCAGGGCGCGTGCCGGTGCAGCAACTCGACGTCCCGGTCGCGCACGGTCCGCCAATCGGGGTACCGGTCCGTCCCGGTCAGGGCGCACACCACCTCGGCCGCATCGCGGTCGGCTTCGTCGAGGACGCCCAGCTCGGTGCGGCCGATCACCGCAGAGGCGTCGAACACCATGAGGACCACCGCGGCCGGGCCGTCGTACCCGCACTCGATTCCGCCGAGGGCGCCGAGCTGCTCGATCAGCCTGCCGCGTCCGGAGCCCGTCACTCCCGCGACCCGCACCGCGGATCCGGCCGGTTCGTGAAGCCGCATCCATCCGTGCGGATTCCAGCGGCGCAGGACGTCGTCGGCACCGGTCATTGCGCGGCCACCGCGTCGAGGACTGCCTCGATCGCGTCGCGGGCCGCGGGACACGCGGCGGTTCCGGCGGCCAGGCGCGCGAGCTCCCGGTCGCGGTGGAGATGCGCACCGCTCAATCGTTCGGCGACGGCATCGGGCCATCCGGGGTCGTCGGCGGCGAACACCGGCACGAGCAGCTCTGCCGCGAGAGCGACC
>NZ_JAUZMZ010000121.1:0-15095 GCF_036327435.1 Rhodococcus chondri
CGTCATCGTGGTCGCCAACGTCGTCGGCGGCGGCATGCGCTCGATCACGTTCGTGCAGGCCTTCCAATACTGGCTGAAGCGGACCGCCGTGGCGTTGCCCGCCCTGGTGCTCACCATCCACTTCGCCGGCGACAACCGGGACGTGGACCAGGCCGTACCGCCCACGGTCACCGAAACCACGACCGTCGACATCACCGTCGACGTCGTCGTCCAGGTCGCGGAGCCGCTGCCGGCGGTGGTGACGGGGGAGATCGACGGCCGGCCGACTGCGGGGACGGTGCTGTTGGCGCCGGGGCAGCACGAACTGGGCGCGGGCACCGAACTGGTGCTCGAGGCCGGCTCTCCGGTGCCGGTGGTCGCAGGCGCGCCGTCCCACAACGACACGTGGGCGACACCGGGCGCCGGGCTCGGCGCCGGCGGGGACCACCCGCTCTTCCAGGTGTACTCGCTGATGCTCGCGACCTTCCTGGGAACTATGGGGTTGCCGCATGTGCTGGTGCGCTTCTACACCAATCCCGACGGCCGCGCCGCTCGTATGACGTCCCTCGCGGTGCTCGCGCTGCTCGGACTGTTCTACCTCTTTCCCACATTGCTGGGGGTCTTCGCGCGGCTGTACGTGCCGCAGTTGCTCATCACCGGCCGGTCCGACGCGGCGGTGCTCCTGCTGCCCGGGTCGGTGTTGTCGGGCTGGGGTGGGCAGTTGCTCGCGGCGCTCGTCGCGTCGGGCGCGATCGCGGCGTTCCTGTCGACGTCGTCGGGTCTGCTGGTCACTGTGGCGGGGGTCCTGTCCACCGACGTGCTGCGCGGCCGGATCCGTGATTTCCGGATCGCGGCGGTCCTCGCCGGCGCGGTGCCGCTGCTGCTCGCCTTGTCGGTGACGTCGCTGGATCTGTCCCGGTCGGTCGGTCAGGTTTTCGCGATCGCCGCCTCGACGCTGTGTCCGCGTCTGGTACTGGGCATCTGGTGGCGCGGACTGACCGCGGCGGGAGCGGCGGCGGGAATGGTCCTCGGAGGGGTGGTGGCGGGTGGGGCCGCGCTGTTCGCGGTGCTCGTCCGGTTCGATCCGTCCGCGGCCGGCGGGTGGCCGGCGGTGCTCTCGGCATACCCGGCGGCGGTGAGCGTGCCCCTCGCCTTCCTGACGATGGTGGTGGTCAGTCTGGCCACCCGAAAACGGGTGCCTGCAGATGTGGGCAGCACGTTCTCCCGCATGCACGCGCCCGAACGACTCGGCATGGGCCGCGACCGGGAGCTCGGCGCCTTCGGCGATCGCCGCTCGTCGCAATGAGGCGACCGTTCGGCGCACCGCACGACAGCTCGGCGTCCAGCGGCCGCATGCGTCTATGTGTGTGATTGCGGTCTCATTAGCGTTTGTGATCAACAGGCCTCACAGACCCGCTTACACAGACGACCAAGGAGTCGGCAGTGACGACAGCACCCCTCAGCGAGAGCGACGCGCCCGAACGGCGCGTTCCCTCGCCGCAAGAGTTCGTAGACATGCAGAACAGTCCGGAATTTCAGGAACTGCGTAGCCGGTTGCGCCGATTCGTGTTTCCGGTGACCGTGTTCTTCCTGGCCTGGTATGCCCTCTACGTTCTGCTGGCGACCTACGCCGCCGACTTCATGGCCACGAAGGTGATCGGCAACATCAATCTGGGTCTGATCCTCGGGCTCGCGCAGTTCGTGACCACATTTGTCATCACCGGTGTCTACGTGAAGTTCGCGGGCCGTGAGCTGGATCCGCGCTCCGCCGAGATCCGCGACGAGCTGGAAGGGCTGAAGAAGTGACCGTACTCGCGCAGGAGGCCGCCGCGACCGACGTCGGCAACCCTGTTCTCAACATTGCGATCTTCGTCGCGTTCGTCGTCGTCACGATGTCCCTCGTGATCCGGGCGAGCCGCACGACGAAGACCGCGTCGGACTTCTACACCGGTGGCGGCCAGTTCTCCGGGCCGCAGAACGGTTTCGCGATCGCCGGTGACTACCTGTCGGCGGCGTCGTTCCTCGGTATCGCCGGTGCCATCGCGGTGTACGGCTACGACGGCTTCCTGTACTCGATCGGCTTCCTCGTCGCATGGCTGGTGGCACTGCTGCTCGTCGCCGAACTGCTCCGTAACACAGGCCGATTCACGATGGCCGATGTGCTGAGTTTCCGGCTGAAGCAACGGCCGGTGCGTATGGCCGCGGCGCTGTCGACCCTCGCGGTGTCGCTGTTCTACCTGCTCGCTCAGATGGCCGGTGCCGGTGGCCTGGTCGCCCTGCTGCTCGATATCCAGGACAAGGTCGGTCAGGCGATCGTCGTCGCGGTCGTCGGCGTGCTCATGATCGTGTACGTGCTCATCGGTGGCATGAAGGGCACCACCTACGTGCAGATGGTCAAGGCCGTGCTGCTCATTGCGGGCGCCGGGATCATGTTCGTCCTCGTGCTCATGGCGGTCCGCGGCAACTTCTCCCAGTTGCTGGCCGACGCGCAGGCCATGGCATCGGCCTCGACGGACGAGGCCGTCGCCGGCCGCGACATCCTCGCCCCGGGTGCCAAGTACGGCATCAGCGACATGACCCGCATCGACTTCGTGTCGCTCGGTATCGCTCTGGTCCTCGGCACCGCCGGCCTGCCGCACGTCCTCATGCGCTTCTACACGGTGCCGACCGCGAAGGAAGCCCGCCGCTCGGTGACCTGGGCGATCGGCCTCATCGGCGCGTTCTACCTGTTCACCCTGGTCCTCGGCTACGGCGCAGCGAAGCTGGTCGGTCCCGACGTCATCCTGAACGCCCCCGGTAAGGAGAACGCGGCGGCTCCGCTGCTGGCCTTCGAGCTCGGCGGAACTGTGTTCCTGGCGATCATCTCCGCGGTCGCGTTCGCGACGATCCTCGCGGTCGTTGCGGGCCTGGCGATCACCGCGTCGGCGTCCTTCGCCCACGACATCTACGCCAGTGTCATCAAGCGCGGTAACGCAACCGAGGACGAGCAGGTGCGAGTCTCGCGCATCACCGTCGTCGTCATCGGCCTGGTGTCGATCGTGCTGGGGATCCTGGCGATGGGCCAGAACATCGCCTTCCTGGTTGCGCTGGCCTTCGCGGTCGCTGCCTCGGCGAACCTGCCGACGCTGCTGTACTCGCTGTTCTGGAAGAAGTTCAACACCACCGGCGCACTGTTCAGCATCTACGGCGGCCTGATCAGCTGCCTGCTTCTGATCGTGTTCTCCCCGGCGGTGTCCGGCAAGCCGTCGTCGATGTTCCCGAACGCCGACTTCGCACTGTTCCCGCTGTCCAACCCGGGCATCGTGTCCATCCCGCTGGCGTTCGTCCTCGGTATCGTCGGCACCTACATCGGTCGTGGCAAGACGGAAGACCCCTTCAAGCAGGCCGAGATGGAGGTCCGCTCGCTCACCGGTGTCGGTGTCGAGAAGGCCGTGTCGCACTGAGGTGACTGCACCGATGCGACCCCGCTGACGGAACTCCGCTGAGACAGAGCGAATGGCACACCCGACCGGGTGTGCCATTCGCTCTGTCAGGACCACTACGCTTGCCGCTCATGGCGAAACTCGAAGTCGCGACCGACCTCCCGCTCGATCCGCACACCACGTGGGAGAGAGCTTCCGACCTGGACTCGTTCGGTGACTGGTTGAGCATCCACGACGGCTGGCGCGGTCGGCTTCCCGACACCCTCACCGCCGGCACGACACTGGAGTCGGTCGTGTCGGTCAAGGGCATGCGGAACCGCGTCGCGTGGACCGTCGAGGAGATCGACCCTCCGGACCACCTGATATTGCGCGGAACCGGGAAGGGCGGAACCAGATTCGCGTTGCGGATGACGGTTTCCACGGCGGGCACGGGCTCACGGCTGGCCATGCGGATCGACCTCGGCGGTGCGCCGCTGTTCGGGCCGATCGGATCCGGTGTCGCGCGGGCCCTGCACGGCGACCTGCAGTCCTCGCTGCGTACCTTCGGCGCTCTCTACGGCTGACCTGCCCCCGGGACGGCCTTCCTTGGCACAATGAGGGGATGCCGACCCGCACGATCGAGGGTCGTCGGCTGAATCTGACGAACCTCGACAAGGTGCTGTACCCGCGCACCGGCACCACCAAAGGCGAGGTGGTCGACTACTACCTCGCGGTGGCCGATGCGATGCTGCCCCATGTCGAGGGCCGGGCCGGGACCCGCAAGCGCTGGCCGAACGGCGTCGACGAACCGGCGTTCTTCGAGAAGAACCTGGCTTCGCACGCGCCCTCGTGGATCGACCGCCGCACGCTGCACCACAAGCAGCGTTCGGTGACCTATCCGGTGTTCGATTCGGCGGCGAGCCTGGCGTGGCTCGGTCAGCAGGCCGCTCTCGAACTGCACGTTCCGCAGTGGCGCTTCGACGGGTCCATCGAGGGCCCCGCGACACGGATCGTCTTCGACCTCGATCCGGGGCCCGGTGCGGGGCTCGACGAATGCGCGGTTGTCGCCCGATACGTCCGCGACATGGTGGGCGAACTCGGCTGGGAAACGTATCCGGTGACGAGTGGCAGCAAGGGTCTGCATCTGTACGTGCCGCTGGACCGGAAGATCAGCTCCTCGGGCGCGTCCACCGTCGCACGTCAGGTCGCCACCAATCTCGCGTCGCTGCATCCCGATTTCGTCACCGCGACCATGGCCAAGGCGGTGCGCGGGGGCAAGGTGTTCGTCGACTGGAGTCAGAACAACGGGGCAAAGACGACCGTCGCGCCGTATTCGCTGCGCGGACGCGACGAACCGTGGGTGGCAGCGCCACGCAGCTGGGACGAACTCGACGAGCCCGGGTTACGGCAACTGCGGTTCGACGAGGTGCTCGAGCGGCTCGACGAGTACGGCGACCTGCTCGAAGGTCTCGATCCGCCGCTCGACCCGGACCGGCCCGATGCGCTCGCCGAATACCGCGGCAAACGTAACCCGTCGCGCACTCCCGAGCCGGTGCCGGACAGGGTCACGCAGGGCAGCGACGACAGATTCGTCATCCAGGAACACCATGCGCGTCGTCTGCACTACGACCTGAGGCTGGAGCGCGACGGGGTGCTTGCCTCCTGGGCGGTGCCGAAGAACCTGCCGGACAGTCCGGGGCGCAACAACCTCGCGGTGCGCACGGAGGATCATCCCCTCGAGTACCTCACCTTCCACGGCACCATCCCCAAGGGCGAGTACGGCGCGGGCAGCATGACGGTGTGGGACACCGGCACCTACGTCACCGAGAAGTGGCGCGACGACGAGGTGATCGTCCGGCTGAACGGAAGCCGGATCGACGGCAGGTACGCCCTGATCCGTACCGAGAAGAATCAGTGGCTCGCGCACCGCATGAAGGACCAGTCGGCCCCCGCGCGATCGGCGGAGTTCCCCCGCGACCTGCAACCGATGCTCGCCACGCTCGGCGATGTCGACGACCTGGACGCGAAGGAATGGGCGTTCGAAGGCAAGTGGGACGGCATCCGGGCGATTGCCGAGATCTCCGACGGCACACTGCGACTACGCACCCGCTCGGGTCGCGACGTGACCCGCGACTACCCGGTACTCGGCGAGCTCGCTCGCATCCTCGACGGGCACAACGCGGTGCTCGACGGCGAGGTGGTCGCCGTCGATCGCCACGGCGAGACGAGCTTCCCGCTCCTGCAGCAGGGGGGAGCTCCGGAGTACCGCGTCTTCGACGTCCTGTATCTCGACGGTGTGTCGTTGCTGCGCAGAACATACGACGTCCGTCGGCAGGTGCTCGAGGCGCTGGCCGCGGCCGCCGATGGTCTGCTCGTCCCGGAGCTGCTGCCCGGCGACGGCGGGGAAGCGCTCGAACGCAGTAGGGAAAACCGGTGGGAAGGCGTGGTCGCGAAGCGCCGCGACTCGGTGTATCTGCCGGGCAAGCGCGGATCGGCGTGGATCAAGGCCAAGAACTGGCTCACCCAGACCGTCGTGATCGGCGGTTACCGGCGCGGGCAGGGCGCGCGCTCGGACACGTTCGGGTCGTTGCTGGTGGGCGTGCACACCGACGAGGGCCTGGTGTACACGGGCAGGGTCGGGACCGGGTTCGACGACCATGCGCTCGACGCGCTGTCCTCGGCGCTGTCGGGACTCGAGCGGGCCACGAGCCCGTTCGTCGACGACCTGCCCACGCCGGATCGCCGTGACGCCGTGTGGGTGACGCCCAAGCTCGTCGGGGAAGTGCGGTACCAGACGTGGACGGAGGGACATCGTCTCCGGCATCCGAGCTGGCGCGGACTGCGGGACGATATCGACCCGGCATCGGTACGTCGGGAGGAGTGATCGGTACCGGTCCTTCAGGCTGGTTCGTGGACATGGGAGCATCCGTGCGGGACCGTGTCGGGGACAGCGTGTAGTTTTTGCGAAGACCGAATCGTGCTTTGTCGGGGAGTCGCCGGTCGTCTGTACGTTCCAACCGGAGGATCCGCTATGCCGAGCATGCTCGACCACACCCCGACACTTCACAAGCCCGCCCTCTCTGCTCGCGAGGTGGAGATCCTGCGTGAATGGTTGCTGTGCGAGTCGAAGTCCGAAGCGGCCGCGCACCTGTACGTCAGCGCGGCGACCGTGAGCACCCACATCGTCCGCATCCGCGACAAGTACGCGCGCGTCGGCCGGCCGGCCACCACCAAGACGTCTCTGCTCGCCCGCGCCCTGCAGGACGGCGTGGTGTCGATCGACGAGTTGTGACGGGTCGGCGCCCGGTAGGGTGCCGACCGTGACCGTCCTGAAGTCGTTGCTCCTGTTCGGTGTTGCCGCGTTGTTCGAGATCGGCGGGGCGTGGCTGGTGTGGCAGGGGGTACGCGAGCACCGCGGCTGGATCTGGATGGGACTCGGGGTGATCGCTTTGGGCGCATACGGTTTCGTCGCAACCATGCAGCCCGACGCCCACTTCGGACGGATTCTCGCGGCTTACGGCGGAGTCTTCGTCGCGGGTTCGCTGGGGTGGGGGATGGTGGTCGACGGGTTCCGCCCCGATCGGTGGGATGTCGTCGGCGCGCTCGTGTGTCTCGCCGGCGTCGCCGTCATCATGTATTCACCGCGATAGCAACCACATCGCGAGCAGCGGTCCGGAAGGGGTGGGAGTTTCTCCACCCCAGGGAGCCTTCAGGCGGCCGGGCCCGATCCCGACACTTGGGCGCATGACGACTACACACACCACCGATCGCGGCACCCGCAAATTCGCGTCCCGCCTCCTGATGACCAGTTACGGCCTGATCGCCTATGCCCTGTTTCTGCTCGTGTTCCTGTATGCGATCGGATGGGTCGAGCGACTCGTCGTTCCGCGGACGATCGACGAAGGATCGCGCACACCCGCGGGTATCGCAGTATTCGTGAACCTCGCGCTGCTGTCGCTGTTCGCCGTCCAGCACTCCGTGATGGCACGGCCCTGGTTCAAGAAACGCTGGACGCGAATCGTTCCGGCGGCGATCGAGCGATCCACCTATGTGCTGCTCGCAACCGCCGCCCTTGCCCTGGTGATGTGGCAATGGCGCCCACTGCCGCAACAGATCTGGGACGTACAGGCACCCGCGTTACGTGTTGCGCTCTACGCGGTCTCTCTTGCCGGCTTCGGGTTGGTGCTCACCTCCACGTACGCGATCGACCATTTCGACCTGTTCGGGTTGCGCCAGGTATTCCGCAACCTACGCGGACAACGACCACCCGAGACCGCTTTCCGGACGCCGTGGCTGTACCGGATCGTGCGGCACCCGCTGTATCTGGGCTTCGTCGTCGCGTTCTGGGTGACACCGACCATGACCGTCGGGCACCTGCTGTTCGCAGCCGTCACCACCGCGTACATCGTCGTGGCCGTGCAATTCGAGGAGCACGACCTCATCGCTACGTTCGGCGACCGGTATCGGTCCTATCGGGCTCGGGTGCCGATGCTCGTTCCGGGACTGCCCGTCAGCCGACGATGACCGAACCCGTTGCCGGAGTGGAATTGCACAGCGGTCCGCTGGCGAGGCTCACCGACCCGAAAACGGTGGCGAGCACATTGCCCGGCCCGGTATCCACCACCGCCGACAGGTTGGGGTAGGTGCCCGTCAGGTCGACGATGCCGGTCCGCCCGTTGTCGCGGTTCATCCAGGCCACCGTCACCTGACCGGCCGCGGGCATCGGCGACATCGCCTCCGTCGTGGAGAACAGCACGTGACCGGGAGCCAGCGGAGGCTGTGCTTCCGGTCCGGGCTGCGCGGTCACCGAGGTGAGCGAAGCGAGACTGCCTTGATTCAGGCAACCGATGGTGATCGCGGTGCCCATCGGCTGGGGTGGGGCGGCCGTGGCGACGCCAGTGAACAACACCGCGGCCGCGGCGGGCGCGGCAACAGCAAGGGCTCGTCGGGTGAATCGCAATGCAGGCATGCTGCAGCTCCTCGAATCGGATGCGTCATCTTCCGGGTGCCGACCGCTGCGTTCAGTGCTCTCGCGCGGCGCGTCCCACACGAAATGACGTGGTGAGTCTATCCACCGGGCCGAGACACAGAGCCGGTTCCGGTCTCGATTCGGTATACCGATGCGGCATTGGACCGCAGCGCCGCGGCCGCCGGTGCAGGGCCGAGTGTCTCGGTCAGGAGCGCGATGTCGTCGTCCTCGAACGGTCGCGGAGCGCGAGTGGAGGGCAGGTCGGTGCCGAACATCAGGGCTTCCGGGTTGACCGCGGCAATCGCACGCAGCGCCTCGGGAACGTCGAAATCCACGCGGCCGAAACCGGTGGCCTTGACATACACGCCACGCTCGACCAGGCGAAGCAGATGCGGCAGACCCTCCACGGACAGTCCCAGATGATCGATGCTCACTTTGGGCAGCGCCGCGATCGTGTCTGCCAGCGGCGGCAGATCGCGGCCGTCGATATACAGCTCGGTATGCCAGCCGGCGACGTCGTGGACCTTCCGGGCCAGAGTGTCGATGTCGGTAGGGGACGCCGAGCCGCCGCGCCGGATGTTGATCCGGACCGCGCGCACCCCGGCATCGTCGAGTCGTTCTATTTCCGAGTCCGGCACCGAGGCGGGAAGTTGGGCGACGCCGACGAATCCGGGACCGAGCGTGCGGAGGGCATCGAGTAGGCCCGACGGATCGAAGCCGTGGAACGACCCCGACACCACCGCACCGCCCGTGACTCCGAGATGCGCGACACGCGCGAGATAGTCGGCGACGGTGAACGGCGGCGGCAGGTAGCCGTGGTTCGCGATCAGCGGGAACCGGGGGTCGATGATGTGCAGGTGCGCGTCGAACAGAGCGCAAGGCCGGGATCCGGATGATGACGCCACAGCCGCTGTCACCACTGCACCGTCAGCGAATCTCCTACCGGCAGTGTGTGCCAGCGTTCGGCGTAGTCGTCGAACCGCGACACGATCCGGTCGATCACCGGAGGGATCTCTCGGGCGGTCACATACGCCGGTAGCGCCCGCGCGTGATGGTGCCGTACCTCCCATACCGGTACGGCGATGCCGGCCAACTCCTCTGACCTGGCCATGTCGGACCGAGTCCGGGGAGACGTCTTCACCCCCGTCGACTTGCGGTGTCGCCCGGCCTTGGCGCGTTCCGCGGGGTCGGCGGGCCAGAACAGGCCGTTGTCGCCCGCGGCCAACCGTCCGTAGACCCCGAATTCGATGCCGGCTTCCTTCTCGACGAGAAAGTGGACGAGATCGTGGGGGAGATACGGATGCCCGCCGGGCCCGTTGCGGGGCGCGAGGGCTACGCCCGTGTCGCGATGCACGGCGATGTCGTAACTCGTCCCGGGGCCCTTGGTGAACACGACGCGCATATCCGCACGGTAGGTGATGGGCGAGCCCGCCCGCATTCGGTTTTCGGCACCGGCGAGCGGCCTGCCGCGCCCGGCGGAATTCGACTGTGCCCTCGGCAGGATTCGAACCTGCGACCTACCCTTTAGGAGAGGGTTGCTCTATCCCCTGAGCTACGAGGGCGTGCGTGGAGCCGGCGGAGCCGGATCGTGGCGCGGTGTGAGTGTAGCGGTCGCGTGGGGCCGGTGACGAAGGGAAGGGCACCATGCGCCGAAAGTGGGTTTCACCGAGGTCTGTTTCCCGCCCCTCGAGATCAAGAGAAGGTAACGCTGGCGCATCCCTATATCGTTTTGTTACCTTTGGTCGCCAGGAACGGCCGGGACACTCCGGACGTAGCGGGACGACAAAGGGACAGCAACTGTGGGACGGCACCAGCGCACACGCGATGAAGCAGCGGCTTTCGAAATCGACCAGTCCTGTGCGCCCACGGCCCGAGGCCGTCACCGCCTCGAGCCCACCGGCACCTCCACCCCGGTGAAGGCCGCCACCGTCGCCGCCGCGACCGGCGCGTTCTTCGCTGTCGGCGCCCAGTTCACTGCCGGCACCGCAGCCGCGCATCCCGGCCACGGAGCCGCCGCGCACACCGACCACAACGTGGCGCCGCAGACGGGGACGCTCCCGTTCGAGCTTCCCGCCGGTCTGCTTCCCGAGGGCGTCGAGATCCCCGTGGTCCCCGGTCTCACCGCGCCTGCCGAGCAGTCCGCGGCCCCCCAGCTTCCGGCCGAGATCGACCATTTCGTCGAGCAGTTCGCCGGCGGCTCGAGCTGGCTGGACAGCCTCAACCCGATCAAGCCGAACACCGTGCAGCCCGTCTCCGGCACGTTGACGTCCGACTTCGGTCCTCGTTGGGGCGCGCACCACGGCGGCATCGATATCGCAGCCCCGATCGGCACCCCCATCAAGTCGGCCGCCGACGGCACCGTCCTCGATGCGGGAGCGGCCTCCGGCTACGGCCAGTGGGTTCGGGTCCTCAACGACGACGGCACCACCGCCGTCTACGGCCACGTCGACACCTATCAGGTCGCGGCCGGTCAGCGTGTCAGCGCCGGACAGCAGATCGCCACCGTCGGCAACCGCGGCTGGTCGACCGGCCCCCACCTGCACTTCGAGGTGTGGGATGAGAACGGCGGCAAGTCCGACCCGAATGCATGGCTCAGCAACCGCGGGGTCGTCGCCGACTGGGGTAGCTTCCGCGCCGTCTGATCGTCCCGCGGGACGCTAGGCTTGCCGGGACAGCCGTCGGCACGGACCGAGGGGTTCCATGGGCACCGAAATTACCGCTCGCTCGTTCTCCCGCGAGGATCGCCGGGAGTTCCGACGCAAGGTTCAAGCCTGCGTGACTGCACTCGAGCGGATGCTGCGCGAAGACGTTTTCGTCGACGTGCACACGTCCCCCGAGCCCCAGCTCGGCATGGAAATCGAATTCAACCTCGTCCGTGACGATATGGCTCCCGCCATGTCGAACCTCGAGGTGCTGCAGGCGATCGACGACCACGCCGTGTTCCAGACCGAGCTCGGTCAGTTCAACGTCGAGATGAACGTCGAGCCGGGTCGATTGTCGGGCGATGCGACGCTCGAGATCGAGGAATCGCTCCGCCAGTCGCTCCGTCGTGCCGATGAGCGCATGCATCGGCACAACGCCCAACTCGTCATGGTCGGCATGCTGCCGACCCTCGAACTCGACCACCTCGGCCGCGACCGCATCACCGCCAATCCGCGCTACGAAGCGCTCAACGAGCAGATCTTCGCGGCCCGCGGCGAGGACCTCGAACTCGATCTCGACGGGGTTCCGCTTCCGGGAACCGATGTGGTCGAGCAGTTACGTGCCGACGTCAACTCGGTGGTGCCGGAGGCAGCGTGCACGTCGCTGCAACTCCACCTGCGTGTGGCTCCGGAAGAGTTCGCCCCGCACTGGAACGCGGCGCAGTGCCTCGCCGGTGTGCAGGTCGCCATCGCCGCGAACTCCCCGTTCCTTGCGGGCAAGGCGCTGTGGCACGAGAGCCGGATCCCGCTCTTCGCGCAGGCCACCGACACCCGGCCGCTCGAACTGAAGAATCAGGGAGTCCGTCCCCGGGTGTGGTTCGGGGAGCGCTGGATCGACTCGGTGACCGACCTGTTCGAGGAGAACTCCCGATACTTCCCGGCGTTGCTTCCCGAGGTGTCCGACGCCGACCCGAACGCCGAACTCGACGCCGGAACTGTCCCGCATCTGCGCGAGTTGCAGATGCACAACGGCACCATCTACCGGTGGAACCGGCCCGTCTACGACGTCAGCGACGACCACGCCCATCTGAGAGTCGAGAACCGGGTACTTCCCGCCGGTCCCACGGTGCTGGACACGATGGCGAACGCCGCGTTCTACTACGGCGCATTGCGCGCCCTCGTCGAAGCGGACGAACCACTGTGGCGACACATGAGTTTCGATGCGGCAGAAGAGAATCTGGTGCTCGGCGCCAAGTTCGGGCTCGATGCCAGGCTGTACTGGCCGAAATTGGGCTGGGTCGGGGCCGACGAGCTGGTGCTGCGGTGCCTGCTGCCGCTCGCACACAAGGGTCTCGAATCGTTCGGGGTGTCCGCCCGCGCCCGCAGCCGCTACCTCGGCATCATCGAAGGGCGTTGCCTGAACCGGCAGACCGGTGCCGCGTGGCAGCGCGCGCAGGTCGCGCGGCGCGA
This sequence comes from Rhodococcus chondri, assembly GCF_036327435.1. NCBI lineage: Bacteria > Bacillati > Actinomycetota > Actinomycetes > Mycobacteriales > Nocardiaceae > Rhodococcus > Rhodococcus chondri. The sequence continues at coordinate 12,462 of NZ_JAUZMZ010000121.1, forward strand.
AGGGGAGGGACAGGATCGGCGTGCTGCCCTCACCGACATGATGCGCGATTACGTCCGGAATATGCGCGGGGGCGCACCCGTCCACGAATGGGAGTAGCCGGGGACCGAGCCCGGTTCGGTCCCGTGAGATCGGCCCTGTTCAGATCAGCACGGTGCGTGTCACGACCACGGCGGGTTGCACGACGACGCGCTCGGGTGGCGGTTCGTAGCCCGGCACCACGGTCAGGTCGTCGGTGAGATCGGCGATGCGCAGTCTCACTTCGTCGTCGAGTACCCCGAGGGTCAGCGTCACTTCGATACCGCCGGGGCTTCCCGCCCAGAACACGAATCCGAACTCTTCGGTCGGCTCGGCGCGGTGCCCGTCGACGGTGGCCCCGTGCACGGTCGCGGTGTTGCTGTCCACCCACAGCCCCACTCCGGGGGCACCCCGGGCCGATCTCAACAGCAGACGTAGTTCGCGCGTACCGCCCGCCGAGGTGTCTTCGAGGACTTCGACCTCGGGGGGAGCGAGCGAAGCGACGGTGGCGGGGCCGTGCGCGAGCACGTCGTCGTCGCGCCACGGAAATTCGGAGGGCAGGCGACCGGGCGGATCGATCAGAAGCTCACGGCTCCATGCCGACTTCGGCGGCTCCGGTGAAGCCCAGACCGCCTGCCCGATGTCGCTGTTCAACGCGTACCAGAGGCGTTCCTGCCGCGGTGCGGTGGCACCGTCACGGTTCAGGAATCCGGCGACGAGCGCGCACGCGAGCACCAGCACCACGGTTCCGGCGCCCACGAACCGGCTTCCCTCGACGGGCAGGATCGGCTGCCACAGCGACAGCGTCACCGCGAACAGCACCGCCACGAATGCCCCGGCGATCGGCGCCCCGAAGACCAGGCCCGCGTCGAACGACAGCACGACAGCCGCGACGCAGAGTACCGACGCCGGAATCACACCCACCACGACGGCGACGAGACGCAACCCGGTGAGACGTGCCGGCAGTACCTGGGCGACGAGCACACCGAGCACTGCCGGCAGCGCGGGTAACACCACGGCGGCCGGGAGCCCCGCGAACGGCACGGCTACCACGGCCAGCACGGTCACGGTGACGAACGCGCCCGCGGTGAGTGACGCGGCGGGTATGTGCTGCACGATTCGCGTGTAGGCGGTGAGCAGGATGCCGAGGGCTGCGATCACTGCCGCGACCTGATAGAGCCCCGGCCGGTAGGGCTCGTCGAGCACGGGGGATGCCATGCCCGGCGCGAGCCGTTGCGCCAGCCACCAGGGAACCCATGCGGCACCGACGGCCACAACCGCGGCGACGAGCGACACGCCGGCCGCGAGCGCCACCTGTAGTCCGGTTGCCTCGCGTCGCCGGATCCGTGACAGGGTCAGCGCGGCGACGGCCCCGGCCAGCGCGATGGTGGCCGCGATCTCGATCCAGCGGGGATAGTGGAGCAGACCCCACGGCACCGTCGAGACGACGTCGTTTCCGGCGTCGTCGAGCGTGGCGAGATCGGAACCGGCCAGCGAACGTGCGGTGGTGAGTGCGATATCGCCCATCTGCTGCAGCGACGAGCGGCTCAATCGATCCGGTGTGTCGAGGGGACTGTGATAGAACGCGGCGGCCGAGGCGATGGCGGTGTCGTAGGCATGGATCCCGGCTTCGGCGAAGTGATGGAAGTCGGTGTTGTTGGGAAGGGCTTCGAATGCGAACTGGGTGAGCGAATCGGCGCTGGCGCCGGGCGCGCGCGCAAGCGCATCGATCAGCCGGCTGTTGGGGGAGGTCATCCGAAACGTTGTGGGGAGGCCTGCGTTTCCGCGCGCCTCGTGATTGAGAACCACGGTGGGGCCGAGCGACGGCGACAGCGAATGGGCAAAGAGGTGGGCGCCCAGCAACCCGTTCTCCTCGCCGTCGGTGAGTAGCACCATGACGTCGTTGCGCGGGGTGGGACCGTCGCCGATCGCACGCGCGGTCTCGAGGACGGTGCCCACGCCGATGCCGTCGTCGCCGGCGCCCGGTGATCCGGTCACGGTGTCGTAGTGGGCGGCGAGCACCACGGTGCCGGTGGGATCGCTGCCGGGGAGCACCGCGACGATGTTGTCGACTCGGGCACCTCGCTGGGTCGTCTCGTCCGGGGGCGTCATCCAACCCACGCCGCTCTTGACGGACGTTCGCCAGCCGAGATCTTCGAGCGCGCCGACGAGGTACTCGCGTGCCGCGGCATGACCGGGTGAGCCGAGCGGTCGAGGACTGTCGGCTATGGCTTCGATGTGGGTAACGGCGCGACCCGCACTGAACATGTCCGCGGGGGCATCCGTTCCCCGCGGGGCCGAGGACCCGGGCAGTACCGCGATTCCGAGCAGCAGGACGGCGAGCAGAGCAATCAGGCTCGGCAGTCGAGGCAGAGCCCGGGCGTCGGCTGCGGCGAAGTCCATAGTGGGAGGGTAGCCGGGGAAACGGGCAGTGCCCCGGCCGACAAGCCGGGGCACTGCGTCTCGAGATCTCAGCTGCGGGCGGGTGCCCAGCTGTCCGGGCCGAACACCTCGTAGTGGATGTTCTCGGCGGGCCCGTTGCGTTCGAGCAGGGCCTCTCGGAGCGAGAGCATGAAGGGCAGCGGACCGCACAGGTACGCCTGGGTGTTCGGGTCCAG
>NZ_JAUZMZ010000122.1:0-14910 GCF_036327435.1 Rhodococcus chondri
GTTCCTCACATGCGATGTCACCCGCACGGTCGAACTGATCGGGCAGTTGCGCGAGCACGGCGCGTTCGAGGGACGGCACCTGACGCCGCTGGCCGTCGCCGCGAAGGCTCTGCTGAGCACGATCCGCGACGAACCGGCCCAGGGTCATCGTCGCCGAGAATGCGCCGAAGGCCAGGGCCGCAACCGAATCGGCGCTGCCCAGTCGTTCCTTGACCTGCAGGGCGCTCCAGTCGTTGGCGACACCCTCGCTGAGCATCAAACCGAACGCCACCCCGCCGAGCAACAGAACCTTCCGCGGATAACCATTCCGTGACCGCGTCGCCGGCCGGGCCGGGGCGGGCTCGGTGCGGATCAGATGCGGCACGATCGGTACGACGGCGACCAGGGCGCACGAACCGGCCACGGCCAGCGTCACCGGCGGGCTCACTCCGGCGGCCAGCGTCGCCGCCCCCACCAGCGACCCGACGATGCCACCGGCCGAGAACACTCCGTGGAACGCGGCCATGATCGGGCGCCCATAGCGCTGCTCGACGACAACCGCCTGTGAGTTCATGGACACATCGAGCGCGCCGTTCGCGAACCCGAACACCGCGAGCGCGAGGCCGAGATGCCACGGCGCGGACGCCAATCCCGGCCCCACAGTCGCCAGGGCCAGCAGCGACGCGAAGCCGATCGTGGTGCGGTGGCTGCCGAACCGATCGGCGAGTGGCCCCGTCATCTGCATCCCGCACAGCGCACCGGCCGCGAGCAGCAGAAGCAGCGATCCCAGCGCGGCGTGCCCGATACCGACCCGCTGCTCGATCGCCGGGATGTGCACCACCCACATGGCGAGCAGGAACCCGTTGATCCCGAACACCGCGAATACCGCGCCGCGGGCACGCCTGAGTACAGAGTCGTCCACGGGCGCTCACGCTAGTGTGGCGGCCCGCCCTACGTCCCGGCGACCAGCGTGGGCACCGGATCGTGCAGGATGCGACCGATTGCGGCCAGCGCCTTACCGGCCTGCTCGCCGTCGATCAGCCGGTGATCGAAGGACAGCGACAGCGTCACGACCTTCCGGATCGCGAGGGCGTCGTCCACCACCCACGGTCGGTCGCCGATCGCGCCGAGCGCGAGGATCGCGGCCTCACCGGGATTGAGGATCGGGGTGCCCGTGTCGACACCGAACACCCCGACGTTGGTGATCGAAATCGTCGACCCGGTCAGCTCTGCAGGGGTGGCCCGACCGGAGCGGGCGGCATCGGCCGCGGCGGCGATCGCGCCGGCGAGCTCGGGCAACGACAGCGCGTCCGCGTCGCGCACCACCGGCACCTTGAGGCCGTCACCGGTCGCGGTTGCGATGCCCAACCGCACCCGGTGATGGACGACGATCTCGTGGGCGGCCTCGTCCCAGCTCGAATTGAGATCCGGTTCGTCACGGATCGTGCTCAGCAGAGCCTTCGCGGCGACGGCCAGCGGCGTCAGGTGCCGTCCCTCGAACGCGCCGTGCTCGCGCAACTGCCCGATCAGTTCGACCGTGCGGGTGACATCGCATGTGAGGAACACCGTCGCGTGCGGTGCGGTGAACGCGCTGCGTGTCACGGCCTCGGCGGTGCGCTTGCGGACCCCGGCGATCGGGACCCGGGTGTCCTGCGCAACCGATGTGTCGGCAGGCGCAGTGCGCTCGTCGGCGCTGCGTTGCTCATCCGAGCGGGTGAGGACCCCGTCCGGGCGGCTGGGGGTCACGGTCGCCAAATCGATGCCGAGCCGTTTCGCTTCCCGGCGCGCTCCCGGCTTCGCATCGGGCCGGCGGGCGGCGGCGGTGTCGGCGTCGTCCGCCGGGAGAGGGCCGTCCGGTGTGCCGGGAGGTGTGCGGCGGGCGGCGCGTTTGCTGACCGGGGCGACACCGGGTCCGTAGCCCACGAGCACCTGCGGTGGTCGCTCGGCGACCGGCTCCCCGGCTGCGGAAGGCTCTCCGGGACCGGACGGCGATTCGGTGGTGTCCGCGACGGTGACGCGCAGCAGAGGTGCGCCGACGGGGACGGTCTCGCCGGGTGCCGCGAGCAGTTCCGCGACGGTCCCGGCGTACGGCGACGGCAATTCGACCGTCGCCTTGGCGGTCTCGACCTCGCCCACCACCTGGTTGAGTTCGAGCCGATCTCCGATCTCGACCGACCACGCAACCAGTTCGGCCTCGGTCAGGCCCTCGCCGAGATCCGGCAACCGGAATTCCTTGACCACCTCCGGCATGTGGGGATTCTCCTTCTGTCAGGCGGCAAGTTCTGTCAGGCGGCGAGACTGCGGTCCACCGCGTCGAGGATGCGGTCGGGATCCGGCAGGTGGTGGGACTCGAGTTTGGCAGGGGGATAAGGGATGTCGAATCCTCCGACGCGCAGCACCGGGGATTCGAGTTGATAGAAGCAGCGCTCGCTCAGTCGAGCAGCAATCTCCGCGCCGAGCCCGCAGAACACGGGCGCCTCCTGTGCGACGACGAGCCGGCCGGTGCGGCGTACGGACTCCTCGATCGTGTCGAAGTCGATGGGCGAGAGGGACCGCAGATCGACCACCTCGATCGAATGTCCTTCGGATGCTGCGATGTCGGCGGCCTGCAGCGCCGTCGACACCATCGCGCCGAACGTCACGACCGTGACGTCGGTGCCGGTCCGCGCAACCCGTGCCCGGTGCAGCGGCAAGGTGGGTTCGGCATCCACATCCACCTCGCCCCGATCCCAGTAGCGGTGCTTCGGTTCGAGGAAGACCACCGGGTCGTCCGAGGAAATTGCCTGCTGGATCATCGAGAACGCGTCCGCCGGGTTACCGGGACTCACGACGCGCAGTCCCGCCGTGTGCGTGAAGTAGACCTCCGGCGATTCCGAATGGTGCTCGACCGCACCGATACCGCCGCCGTAGGGAATCCGGATGGTCAGCGGGGCGGTCACCGCGCCCCCCGTGCGGTAGTGGATCTTCGCGACCTGCGAGACGATCTGGTCGAAGGCGGGATACACGAATCCGTCGAACTGGATCTCGCACACCGGACGGTAGCCGCGCAGCGCCATCCCGAAAGCGGTTCCCACAATTCCTGATTCGGCCAGCGGGGTGTCGATGACGCGGCCGTCCCCGAAATCCTTCTGCAGGGTGTCGGTGACACGGAAGACGCCGCCGAGCCGGCCGACGTCCTCACCCATGATCACTATCTTGCGGTCGCGCTCGAGTGCGCGTCGAAGACCGGCGTTGAGAGCGGCGCCGAGCGCCATCGTCGTGGTGGTCATGACCGGGCCTCCTCGTCGGTGGTCGCGAAACCCGCGAGGTAGCCGGCGTATCCGGCGCGTTCCTCGGCGAGCATCGGATGATCGGTGCTGTACACGTGATCGAACAGCATGAGAGGTTCGGGGTCCGGCATCTCGAGTGTTCCGCGCCGCAGTCGTGCTGCCGCGTCGTCTGCGGCGGCCTGCACGTCGGCGAAGAATGCCTCGTCGGCCAGGTTTTCGCGTTCGAGCAGGCGACGCACCCGCTCGAGCGGATCCCGGGCCCGCCATTGCTCGAGATCGGCGGGCGTGCGGTACCGGGTGGGATCGTCGGACGTGGTGTGCGGTCCCATCCGGTAGGTGAGGGCTTCGACGAAGAACGGTCCGCCCCCGTCGCGGGCATGGCGCACGGCCTGCCGGGTGACGGCGAGAACCGCGAGGACGTCGTTGCCGTCGACCTGGACTGCGGGCATCCCGAAGCCGGCGGCACGCTGCGCGAGCGGGACCGGGCTCTGCACGTGGGTGGGGACGCTGATCGCCCACTGATTGTTCTGGCAGAAGAACACGACGCCGACGCCCCAGCTGACCGCGAATCCCAGTGCTTCCGAGAGGTCGCCCTGGCTGGTCGCGCCGTCACCGAAGTACACGACGGTCGCGATGTCGGCGCCGTCGAGTTTCGCGCCCATCGCGTAGCCGGTCGCGTGGAGCCCCTGGGAGCCGACGACGATGGCGGGGTTGGTCATGTTCACCGTCGCCGGATCCCACCCGGAGTGCGCGCATCCGCGCCACAGGCGCGTCATTGCGGCGGGGTCGACCCCGCGGCACCATGCCACGCCGTGTTCGCGGTAGCTCGTGAAGACGTAGTCGTCCGGATCGAGTGCCCGGGCGGAGCCGACCTGTGCGGCTTCCTGCCCGGTCAGCGGCGCCCAGAGTCCCAGTTCGCCCTGTCGCTGGAGCGCGGTGGCCTCGGTGTCGAGGCGTCGGATCACCACCAGGTCGCGGTACAGGTCACGGAGCTCGGCGGGGCCGACGTCGGAAATCAGGCCGCTGTACTCGGGGCGGTGGACGCGTCGTCCGTCCGGTTGGATCAGCTGGACCGGATAGGTCTGTTCGGACCGCACCGGAACTGTGGAGGGTGCCACCATCGGTTCACCTCGTCGGTACAGGCCCGGCGGGCTCTCGTGAAGCGGTGCCGGACATGAATGTGTTGTACCTCACATAATCCACGTCCGGAGAATCTGCGCAATCGAACGGACGCGGATTGTGCAGGAAGCACGGTTTCGGGCCCCTGTTCGGTGGCAGACTGCGAAGAATGACCAGTCTGGACGCCACCGACGCCCGTTTGCTGCTCGAGCTCGCACGCACGCCGCGAGCCACGGGCGTCGAGCTCTCGCAGCGGCTCGGGTTGTCGCGCAACACCGTGCAGGCACGCCTCGCACGGTGGGAGGCGGACGGGGTGCTGGCATCCTTCGAGCGGCGCATCGACCCGTCGTCGCTCGGATATCTGCTCGCGGCGTATGTCGCCACCCGGGTCGATCAGCATCGGCTCGACGACGTTGTCGCCGCGCTGTCGCAGATCCCCGAGGTTACCGAGGTATACGGCCTGACCGGACCGGTCGACCTGTCGGTGAAGGTCGTGGCGCGCGACGCCGACGACCTCTACCGGCTCGCCGGCCAGATCCTCGAGATCCCCGGTGTGGAGCGCACCAACATGTCGCTCGTCATGCGCGAGCTGGTGCCCCTGCGCACTGCACCGCTGCTCGAGAAGGCGGCAGGCGCTACTTTGCGGAGGGTGTGACCAGCTGCATGACTGCCTTACGGATCTGTTCCGGAATCGGAACCGGGCGGCGCGTGAGCAAATCGACGTAGACATGCACGAAACGTCCTGTGGCGGCGGGATGTAGCGCCCCGTCGGAGTCCTCGCGGAAGATCGCGAGCGTGTAGGTGACGCTCTGCTTACCGATCCGCTCGACGGCCAAGCCGATCTGCAGGCGGTCCGGGAACGACAGCTCCGAGAGGTATCGGCACGACGTCTCGGCCACCACCCCGATCGAGTCGAGTTCGCGGATGTCGACGCCGGTGGTCGCCATGAGCCAGCCGTTGACCGCCGAATCGAAATACGAGTAGTACGTGACGTTGTTGACGTGGCCGTAGTGATCGTTGTCGGCCCATCGGGTCTGCATCGGCCACAGGATCGCGTACTGCTCCGGTTCGGGGGGCGCGGCGTTTCTCGTCGGCTGGCGGTTGCTCACGCCTCGACGATAGTGCTCCCGGCATCGCAAGTCCGACCAACAGCGCTCAGAAGGCCGAACCGATTCCGAAAACCGTCCAACCGAGTCCCCTGAGCGCACCCGGACTGCGGCGACGACGTGCGGATGGTCCGGCGTTCCGCGCTCGCCGATCGAACCGTATCCCGGCCGGTCCGCATTGCCGCCGGGTGCTGTCCGGTGTTCGCGCACGATCGGCCGCCGAGACCTGTCAGGATCGGAGCATGCCCTCCGATCCCGTACTCATCACCACTTCCGAATTGGCGGAGCTCATCGACTCCGGCCGGTCGCCGGTCCTGCTCGATGTCCGCTGGGCACTCGGCGACGAACAGGGCCGCGACCGGTTTCACGAAGGCCACATCCCCGGTGCGGTGTTCGTCGACCTCGACGCCGAACTCGCCGACCCGCCGACGCCCAAGGAAGGCCGCCACCCGCTGCCCGCCATCGTGCGGCTGCAGGACTGCGCGCGCCGCTGGGGAATCTCCGGTGCCGAGACCGTTGTCGCCTACGACGCGACCGGCGGTCTCGCCGCGGCACGCGCATGGTGGCTGCTGCGGTGGGCGGGATTGACCACCGTCCGCCTCCTCGACGGTGGTCTGCCCGCGTGGATCGCCGGTGGGCACCCCGTCGCGGCCGGTCCGGGTGGTCAACGGCATCCCGGCACGGTGACTCTGCAGCCGGGCCACATGAAGACCGTCGACATCGACACGGTCGCCGGGTTGCCGTCGCACGGCACACTGCTCGACGCGCGCGCAGCCGAGCGCTACCGCGGAGAGGAGGAACCGGTCGATCGTCGTGCCGGTCACATCCCCGGCGCGGTCAGCGCGCCCACCACCGACAACCTCCGGGAGGACGGCAGCTTCCGGCCCGCCGACCAGCTCGCCGCACGATTCGCCGCTCTGGGTGTGACGGGCGACGTCGCCGTGTACTGCGGATCCGGGGTTACCGCGGCGCATGAGATCGCGGCCCTCGCGATCGCCGGGATCGACGCCGCGCTGTTCCCGGGCTCCTGGTCGCAGTGGTCGGCCGACCCCACCCGGGAGGCGGCGACCGGCGGCTGAGGGCGGGACCGGACACCCTCTGGGGGAAACGAAACCACGGCCGCTCGGCCCGATCCGATGACGCCGGCCCGTCAGTTACGTGAAAACTCCGACGCGCGCCGCACCTGATCCGCGGTGGGCTCGACCCCGGTGTACAGCTCGAACTGCAGGGCTGCCTGCAGCGCGATGACCTCGTCGCCCGTGATCACCGGTATCCGACGGTCGCGGGCGGCGCGGACCAGCGGCGTGTCGGGCGGCGCCGCGACGACATCGAAGACCACCGAGGCCGCAGCGACGATGTGGTCGGGGAACGGTAGCGCGGAGGCTTCCGCGCCCCCGGTCATACCGATCGGCGTCGCATTGACGAGCACCGCGGGGGTCGGCTCACCGGCCTCGGGACGCCACGCGTACCCGTACTTGCGAGCGAGGGCCCGGCCGGTTTTCTCGTTGCGCGCGACGATGGTTCCGTCGGTGAATCCGCTGTGCCGCAGCGCGGCGGCCACCGCTTTGGCCATCCCACCGCTGCCGGCCACCACCACCGGCAGATTCGTGTCCACTTCGTGCGACGCCAGCAGATCCTGAACCGCCTGATAGTCGGTGTTGTACGCGTGCAGGACACCGTCTTCGTTGACGATCGTGTTCACCGACTCGATCGCCCGCGCCGAATCGTGCAGGACGTCCACGAGTGGAAGCACTGCCTCTTTGAACGGCATCGACACCCCGGCCCCGCGGATCCCGAGCCCGCGAATTCCGGCGACTGCGTCGGCGATGTCGAGGGGAGCGAACGCCTTGTAGACGAAGTCCAGCCCGAGTTCGTCGTACAGATAGTTGTGGAAGCGGGTGCCGATGTTGCTCGGCCGACCCGACATCGAGATGCACAACCGGGTGTCCTTGGTGATACGCGAGAGCATCTCCTCACGTTAGCCGGGAGGTCGGCCCGTGCCGGGCATCGGCGCCGGGCGAGCACACGCGCCGGAAATGACATTCTCTTCATCCGAGAATTAAGTTAGGCTGCGGGGCATGGGAGACGATCTGGGAGCGGGCGGACTGCGATTCGAGCGTGAGGGAGCCATCGGTTGGTGCATCATCGACCGTCCCGCCGCCCGCAACGCATTCACGCCGGCGATGTACTACGGACTCAAGCGTGCCGTGCGGCTGGTCAACTCCGACCCCGACCTGGGTGCGCTGATCATCACCGGCGTCGACGACGTGTTCGCGCCCGGCGGCGACCTGGGCGGACGGGCGGAGCCCGGCGACAACCTGCCCGAGGGGCTGGCGGGAGGCGACGTCGTCCCGTTTCTCACCATCCGCGACAGCCGGGCACCCGTCATCTCGGCGGTCAACGGCATCTGCCAGGCGGGCGGCCTGCTCGTCGCGATGATGTCCGACATCGCCGTCGCCAGCGACCGCGCCACCTTCCGCGTGCCCGAACTCCTGCGTGGCATACCGGACGCGACGTTCGCGGCGGCCCTGCCCGCACACATCGGACTCGCGGCAGCCCGCGATCTGATCTTCTCTGCACGGAAATTCGATGCGGCGGAAGCCCTTCGCCTCGGGGTGATCTCGCGCGTCGTACCGCACGAGCAGCTTCGCGACGCCGCGCTGCAGGCGGCGCGCGAGGTGCTGCAGACGGCTCCACTGGCTCGCGCCCAGGTCAAGCGGATGCTCAACGAACGGTACGGGCAGATCGATTACCAGACGATGTTCGGGGCGCTCGAAACCTCACCGGAACCCCGCGAGGGGATGCGGGCGTTCATGGAGAAGCGTGATCCCGATTGGATTCCCCAGAACCTGCCGGTCTGATCGCAGCGTCACGACGCGGGCGCAGACGGCTCCGCAGCCGGGCACAAGGCGGTTGCTCCGGCCAGCGCCCGATGGTCGGCTGCCGTGATCGGCAACCGGTACCGCACCGCGACGGACAGATACTTACCCGCGAACCAGCAACGGTAACCCGTTGCGGGAGGCAGCCATTCGGCGGGCGTGTGGTCGCGCTTGGCCTCGTTGGCGGCGCCGCCCACCGCGGCCAGGTTGTAGACGACGTCGTTGGCGAATTGCTGTCGCAGCTCGGCCGGCCAGTGCGCGGCGCCGTGGTCCCAGGCCGCGGCAAGCGGGTAGATGTGATCGATGTGTACTGCCTTCGCGGCCGAACGCCGGAACGCCACCTGCTCGCCGGTGTACGGATCGGCGAGGGTGCCCGTGAGCACGACGCAGTCGTCGGTTCCCGACCGGAACGTCGGGTCGCGCAGATCGCGCGCAAGCACGTTGTTGCGGGTATCGCACCCGTCGTGCCCGCCCGGCCCGGGATGGTCGTCCGACCACGCCGGTCCGAAGACGCAGCGCGCACCCGGTCCGCAGTCCCGCTCGTAGCCGGACAGCTGCGGCCGCTGCGCCACCACCTCGACGCGGCCGAGCAACTCCTCGACCTGCGTCCGGGACGGACTGCCCGGCACCGGATCAGCGCTTTCGGAGAAATCCCACCACCACGACACGGCAATCGCGAACGCGATCACCGGCACCCACCACTTCGCGCTCCCTCGCACCGGCCGATCATGGCAGGGGTCCACGACACGGCAGGGTTCCACGACACGGCAGAACCGGATCAGCCGTCGCCGGTGAGCGGGAACCGTGTCGCGTGGATGGATCGGACCGTGCGGCCGTCGTGCCCGACGATCCACGACCCGCCCGCCTGCTTGCACGCGGCGATCCGGTCGAAGACCGTCAGCAGAAAGAAGATCGCCTGCTCCGCGCTCTCTGTGGCGGCGAGATGGTGTGCCTCCCCGTGTTTGAGGCCGTCCAGCCACACACCGCACTGCCCGTCCAAGCGGAACGTGGTGATGTGCGACGAGTCGACGAACGCGTATTTGACCTGCTCCCACGGCGTGTGGCCGCTGTAGGTCTGTTCGAGTACCTGGACCAGGATGGTCATATCGGCTCCTGCGGACGCGTCTGAAAACCAGTGTGCTCCCCGGACACCGCACGATCCAGCGCTCAGCGCACGATGACGACCACCTTTCCGCGCGCGTGCCCGTCCTCCACGAGAGCGAGGGCCCGGCCGGCCTCCGCGAGCGGAAACGTGTGCTCGATCCGTGGATCCAGGACGCCTCCGGCGACGAGCGAGGCGACGCGCTCGAACACCTCGCTCGTGCGGCGCCGGGTCACCCCGGACCCGCCCAGCTCGCGGGCACGACCGGGGTCGGCGGCACTGAGGATCCGCGCCGTCTCCTCGGCCACGCCGACGGCGCGTTCGAGGACATTGCCGCCCACCAGGTCGACGATCACCGTGACCGCCCCGCAGTACGCCCCGGCGGCGGCGATGCGTTCCTCGGAGCCCGGCCCCGATTCGATCCAGATACCACCGTTGGCCTCCACCAGGTCGCGCTTGCCGCCGCTCGCCACACCGAGGGTCGCGGCGCCCGCTGCGTGGGCGAGCTGGGTGACCGCCGATCCGACACCACCCCCGGCGCCGAGCACCAGCACGGTGTCGGCATCGACGATCTCGAGTTGTTCGACGATGTCGAGGGCCGTGCCCGACGCGACCGGAATCGTCGCGGCCGCCCCGAAGCTCACCGAGTCGGGTTTGTGGGCGGTGCTGTGCCCGTTGAGCAGGGTGTATTCGGCATACCCGCCGAACCCGGTCGCGGTGGACCCGAAGACCGGATCGCCGATCGCGAAGCCCTCGGTGCGTTCACCCAGCGCCGTGACCACACCCGCGACCTCGCGTCCGAGGACCGCGGGAAGGGTGACGGGCACCGTGTCCTTACGGGTGCCGGCGCGCACCTTCCAATCGGCCGGATTCACCCCGGCGGCGTGCACCGCCACCTGCAACTGGCCGGGCCCCGGACGGGGGATCGTCAGGTCCAGGAACTGCTGTGTTTCCGGGCCGCCGTATTCGGCGAAGCCGTACGCGAGTGCCATTCGCTCAGCCTGCCACGAGCGCGTCCGGCGCGGCTGGCACCATAGAGGGCATGTTGCACGGGCTCTGGTCACCGGGATCGGGGCTGTTGTTATGGCGCGATCCGGCAGACGGACAGGACGAGAACGACGACGCCCTGCCCTCCGCGCTGCGCCGGTGGACCGACCGGCCGTTCCGGCACAGCGTCGAACTCACCCTTCCCGGCGACACCGGGCCGCGCAGGCTCCCGGCGGTCGCGGTCGCTCCACCCGACGCTGCTCAACTCCTGCTGGATCTGCCGCGCCGTCCCCAAGGTGTGGCCGGTGACCTGCGTTATCTCGCGCATGTCGCTCGGGGGATCGAGCGGTGGGCACAGGCAGGCCGGGTGGCCCCCGAACTCGTCCGCGCCGAAAAGCAATGGTGGGGTCGCTGGCGACTACTCGGCGGTGAGAAGACGCGGGCATGGTCGGCCGAACTTGCCGCGGTGATGCCGCCGGTGCAGAAGCAATTGGGTCGTCCCACGTCGCTGCTCGACGATATGAGTGCCGAACTGACGGATCCGATCGTCCGCGCGTTGCACGGGCCGTCGACGTCGCTGCATCCCCTGGTCGCGGCGCTCGCCGAAGGCCAACCGCATCCGCGTGGAACCCAGCGCATGGCCGACGCCCTCGAGGAATGGCGGGCGAGCCTGTCCGGCTACGAACCGGATCTGGTGCTGCGGCTGCTCGAACCCGAGGACACCGAGGATGACGACGACGCCGGTATCGGTGCCGACGCGCTCTGGCGGCTCGAGGTGTGCCTGCGTTCGGAAGGCCAGGCGCCGGTGTCGCTGCCCGTCGAGGGCACCGACCCGCACCTGCTGCAGATCGGGATCCGCAAGCTGGGCGGCGCACTCGCGGCATACCCGCGACTGCAGGACGTCCCGCGCGACCCCGCCAATCTCGACCTGCTGCTGCCCACCCCGGTGGTGATCGACCAGGTCGAGCACGGCGCCCGCGCCCTGCAGGCCGCGGGAGTGGCGCTGTTACTGCCGCGGGCGTGGTCGAAGGTCGATCCGTCGCTGCGGTTGCAGGTCACCTCGGCCGCGGCCCCGGTCGGCGCCGAGGACAGCCTCGTGGGCATGAGCGCGATCGTGTCGTACGAATGGCAACTCGCCGTCGGCGACATGCTGCTTACGCATTCGGAGATGGAACAGCTCGTCGCCGCCAACAGCGATCTGGTCAAGCTGCGGGGCAAGTGGGTCCGGGCCGACGCCGAAGCGCTGGCGAAGGCCGCACGGTACGTCGGCGCCCACTCCGAGCGGGACGCCACCCTCGGAGGATTGTTCGCCGAGTTCACCGGGGACGATCCCCCTCCGATCGAGGTCACCGATGTCACCGCGACGGGCTGGGTCGAGACGCTGCTCGACGGGCAGGCGCAACCCGAGACGGTTCCGGCGCCGCCGGGGTTGCTCGCCGAACTGCGGCCCTATCAGCAGCGTGGTCTCGATTGGCTCGCATTCATGTCGCGGCTCGGTCTGGGCGCGGTGCTGGCGGACGACATGGGGCTGGGCAAGACCGTGCAGCTGCTCGCACTGCTCGAGCACGAACGGGCGAACACCGACACGGCGGCGCCGACATTGCTGGTGTGCCCGATGTCGGTGGTCGGCAACTGGCAGCGAGAAGCCGAACGGTTCGTGCCCGGCCTCCGGGTGCACGTCCACCACGGCGCACAGCGACTGCGCGACGCCGAACTGGCCGCCGCAACCGGGGATCACGACCTGGTCATCACGACGTACGCGATCGTGGCCCGAGACATCGCTCAACTCGCCGAACTCCCTTGGCACAGGGTGGTTCTCGACGAGGCGCAGCACGTCAAGAACAGCAATACCGCGCAGTCGCGGGCCACTCGTGCCGTCCCGGCCGCGCACCGCGTCGCGTTGACCGGCACTCCGGTCGAGAACCGCCTCGAGGAACTGCGCGCCATCCTGGACTTCGCGAACCCGAAGTTGCTGGGCAGCGCGTCGTCGGTCCGCGCGAAGTTCGCGGTGCCGATCGAGCGCGATCACGATCCGGCCGCCGCCGCACGGCTGCGGGCGCTGACCGCCCCGTTCGTGCTGCGTCGCGTCAAGACCGATCCCGACGTCATCTCCGATCTGCCCGACAAGTTCGAGCAGACGGTGCGCGCGAACCTGACGGCGGAGCAGGCCGCGCTGTACCGGGCGGTGGTCGACGACATGATGAAGAAGATCCGCGACAAAGAAGGCATGGCCCGTAAGGGCGCGGTGCTTGCGGCCCTGACCCGGCTGAAGCAGGTGTGCAACCATCCGGCCCACTATCTGGGCGACGGTTCCCCGGTGCTGCGCCGCGGCCGGCATCGTTCGGGCAAACTGGGTCTCGTCGAGGACATCGTCGAATCGGTCCTCGGCGACGGCGAGAAGGTCCTCCTGTTCACCCAGTTCCGGGAGTTCGGGCAGTTGATCGCGCCGTATCTCGAGCAGCGGTTCGCCACCGTCGTGCCGTTCCTGCACGGCGGTGTCGCGAAAGGCAGACGAGACTCCATGGTCACGCAGTTCCAGGAGGAGAGCGGACCTCCGATCATGTTGCTGTCGCTCAAGGCCGGCGGTACCGGCCTGAACCTGACGGCCGCCAATCATGTCGTGCACCTCGACCGGTGGTGGAATCCCGCAGTGGAGAATCAGGCCACCGACCGCGCCTTCCGTATCGGCCAGCGCCGCGACGTGCAGGTTCGCAAGCTCGTGTGTGTCGGGACCGTGGAAGAACGTATCGACGAAATGCTCACCGGCAAGCAGGAGCTGGCCGATCTCGCGATCGGGGTGGGGGAGAACTGGATCACCGAGCTCTCGACGGAACAACTGCATTCGCTCCTCACTCTCGGCGACGATGCGGTGGGTGACTGATGGCCCGGCGCAACGAGTTTCGCGGCTACGGCTCCGCCCGCAAGGTCGCGGGCGGTGTCGAGGCGCGCACCAAGCGCGGCGCCATCGGGCGTACCTGGTGGTCGAAAGAGCTGATCGCCGCGATGGAAGAGGTCGCCGACAAGGGCCGGCTGACCCGTGGTCGCACGTACGCGCGATCGGGTCAGGTGGTGTCGATGCGCCTCGAGCCCGGCGCCGCGGTGGGCGATGTGCAGGGCAGCCAGCTGCGTCCGTTCACGTCGACGGTGTCGGTCCGGGTTCTGGGCGAGGAGGGCGTGGGCGAGCTGATCGAGAAGGTGAGGTCGTCGCCGGGCATGCTGGCGCGCCTCGCCGGCGGGGTGCTGCCGGAAGAACTCGGGCCGCTGCTGCTGCCCCGGCGCGCCGGGGAACTCGATTTCGACTGCACCTGCCCCGACGACGGGTGGCCCTGCAAGCACGCCGCGGCCGTGGCGTACCTGCTGGCGGAGCACGTCGACGAGCACCCCCTGGCGGTACTCACCCTGCGCGGCGTCGACCTGGGCATGCTCATCGGTGGCGCCGACGAGGCGCCCGACACCGACGACTTCTACGGCGAGGACACCGAACTGCCCGAGCTGCCGGTGGAGCGGTTCCGGCCGGCGCCCGAAGACCTGGACCCGATGCTGCTGCGTCGCGCGCTGCGCGCCGGGGGCACCGACGAGGCCGTGGTCATCCGCGGGATCTCCGACTTCGAGGACCTGTACCGCCGGCTGCGGTAGTCCGCGCGAAGTTCCCTGTCCTGATCGCCCGGATCGCCGATCTGCCGTCGACTGCCGGGGTTGCGCGGACCCGCAGCGGGTATGCCTTCCTCGGTGTGGAAGCGAGATTCGCCGGCACCCACGGAACGGGACTTGCACGAGTGGAGGGTTCATGGGATTGCACGAAGCGTCATCCGCCGAACAGGACAGCGCGGAGCGGAGCGTGGTCGACACGATGCAGCAGGAAGCCGACATCTACCGCAATGGGGAGGACCGCCCGGTCGGCGGATATGCGGTGGTCATGGCGGTGTACCTGTCGCTCGTCGGAGTGCTGGCCGGGGTCGCGGCGAAACTGGGTCGCCCGTTGCCGCGGCCGACCGCGGGCGACATCGCGGTGACCGCACTGGCGAGCCACAAGGTCTCCCGCGTGCTGAGCAAGGCCGCCGTGACCAGTCCGGTGCGCGCACCGTTCACCCGGTTCGACGGGCCGGGCGGCCCTGCGGAGGTGATGGAGAAGCCGCGGGAATCTTCGCGCGTGCGGCACGCGATCGGAGAACTGCTCGCATGCCCGTTCTGCCTGGACCTGTGGGTGGTGACCGCGCTCGTATTCGGACTCGTCTACGCGCCGGGCGTCACGCGACTGATCGCAGGATCGTTCTGCGCCTTGACGGGGGCGGATTTCCTGCACCTCGCGTACGCGAAGGCTCAGCAGATGGCGACCGAGGGCTGACCTCGCCGGCCGGATCGGAGACGTGTGACGGTAGACATACATGGACTTCCAACTATAGGATGGGCGAAGACTTCGGGCTTCTGCCCGACTGCATCCTGTGACCGCACACCACTCTCAGTAAAGG
>NZ_JAUZMZ010000123.1:0-14765 GCF_036327435.1 Rhodococcus chondri
GTCAAGAAGGATCTCGTGCACCTGGTGCTCAACAAGCCCCGCGGGTGGCAGTCCACCATGTCCGACGACCTGGGCCGACCCTGTGTCGGCGACATCGTCTCCGAACGCATCGCCGCCGGCCAGCGGCTCTTCCACGTCGGCCGTCTCGACGCCGACACCGAAGGGCTGCTGCTGCTCACCAACGACGGTGAACTCGCGCACCGGCTCATGCATCCCTCCTTCGAGGTCACCAAGACCTACCTGGCCACCGTCAAGGGCGTGCTCGCCAAAGGCATCGGCAAGCAACTCAAGGCCGGCGTCGAACTCGAGGACGGCCCCGCCAAGGTCGACGCGTTCTCCCTGCTGCAGATCAACGAGGGTCAGTCCCTGATCCGCCTCGAACTGCACGAGGGGCGCAAGCACATCGTGCGCCGCCTGCTCGACCACGTCGGCTACCCCGTCGTGCGGCTCGTCCGCACCGACATCGGCCCCGTCGCGCTCGGCGACCAGCGGCCCGGCACCCTGCGCGTTCTCGGCCGCAACGAGGTCGGCGGCCTGTACCAGGCGGTGGGCCTGTGACCACGCCGCTGATCGTGGCGATGGACGGGCCGTCCGGAACCGGAAAATCCACCGTGTCCAAGCGACTCGCCCGGCACCTGCGCGCCGCCTATCTCGACACCGGGGCGATGTACCGGGTCGCGACGCTGCACGCTCTGCGCCGCGGCACCGACCTGACCGACCCCGCCGCGATCGCCGCGGCCACCGCAGCCCTGCCGTGGGCGATCGGCATCGACCCTGCCGTCGAGGACATCCGCCTCGACGGGCAGGACGTGCGCGACGTCATCCGGGGCGCCGAGGTCACCGGCGCTGTCTCGGCCGTCTCCGCGGTCCCGCAGGTCCGCGACCTGCTGGTCGCCGCGCAGCAGCGGCTCGGCCGCGACGCCGGTCGCGTGGTCGTCGAGGGCCGCGACATCGGCACCGTGGTATTTCCCGACGCGGACGTGAAGATCTATCTCACCGCGTCGGCGGAGGCCCGCGCCCACCGCCGCAACACCCAGAACATTGCCGAGGGCCGCGGTGACGACTACACGGCGGTGCTGACCGCGGTGCAGCGCCGCGACCACCTCGACTCCACCCGGGCAGTGTCCCCACTGCGCGCGGCGGACGACGCCGTGGTGGTCGACACCAGCGACATGAGCATCGACGAGGTGATTACCGCGCTGGTCGCGGTGGTCGCCGAACAGACGGGAGCGGCCCAGAGAGCGCCGCCGTGACACCCGACTCCTCCGGCACCGGATTCCCGGACGACGGCACCTGGTCCGAGGAATCGGACTGGGACATCGAACTGGGGGAGGGCGGCGACCTCGAAGAGTTCGTGCCGGTCCCCACCGTGGCCATCATCGGTCGCCCCAACGTCGGCAAATCCACGCTGGTCAACCGCCTCATCGGGCGCCGCGAAGCCGTCGTCGAGGATGTGCCGGGCGTGACCCGCGACCGGGTGTCCTACGAGGCGAACTGGAACGGCCGCCGCTTCATGGTGCAGGACACCGGCGGCTGGGAACCGGACGCGAAAGGCCTGCAGCAGTCCGTGGCCCGCCAGGCCGAAGTCGCGATGCGCACCGCCGACGCCATCATCGTCGTCGTCGACGCCACCGTCGGCGCCACCTCCGTCGACGAAGCGGTCGCGAAGGTGCTGCGCCGCTCGAAGACCCCGGTGATCCTCGTCGCCAACAAGGTCGACGACGACCGGGTCGAATCCGAGGCCGCCGCACTGTGGTCGATGGGCCTCGGCCAGCCGTACTCGGTCTCCGCCACCCACGGCCGCGGCACCGGCGACCTGCTCGACCAGCTCCTCGAGGTGCTGCCCGCGACCCCCCGCGAAGGCACCGGGGGGGGTGGACCCCGCCGTGTCGCGCTGGTCGGCAAGCCGAACGTCGGCAAGTCCAGCCTGATCAACAAGCTGTCCGGCGACGAACGCTCGGTCGTGCACGACGTGGCCGGAACCACCGTCGACCCGGTGGATTCTCTCGTCGAACTCGGCGGCAAGCCGTGGCGTTTCGTCGACACGGCCGGTCTGCGCAAGCGCGTCAACAGCGCGTCCGGCGCCGAATTCTATGCCTCGCTGCGCACCCGCGGCGCGATCGAAGCCGCCGAGGTCGCGGTCCTGCTGATCGACGCGTCCCAGCCGATCACCGAGCAGGACCAGCGGGTGATCACGATGATCGTCGAATCGGGTCGCGCCATGGTCATCGCCTTCAACAAGTGGGATCTCGTCGACGAGGACCGGCGCTACGAACTGGGCCGCGAAATCGAACGGGATCTGCTGCGGGTGCCGTGGGCGGCGCGGGTCAACATCTCCGCCAAGACCGGACGCGCGGTGCAGAAACTGGTGCCCGCCATGGAAACCGCGCTCGAATCGTGGGACAAGCGCATCTCCACCGGCCGGCTCAACAACTGGCTCAAGGAAGTCGTGGCCGCCACACCCCCGCCGATGCGCGGCGGACGGCTGCCCCGGGTCATGTTCGCCACCCAGGCGGCGACCCGGCCCCCGACCTTCGTGCTGTTCACCACCGGGTTCCTCGAGGCCGGTTACCGCCGCTTCCTCGAACGCCGACTGCGCGAAGAATTCGGATTCGACGGCAGCCCCGTCCGGATCTCCGTGCGGGTACGCGAAAAGCGCGAGCGCCGTAAGTAACCGGCGCAACAGAATGACCCTCTGACCAGGCGATTGGTGCATCGGTCCGTCCCTGTTGTAATCTCAACGAGCGCTCGACGAGAGCGCGGACGGGCTGTGGCGCAGCTTGGTAGCGCACTTGACTGGGGGTCAAGTGGTCGCAGGTTCAAATCCTGTCAGCCCGACCGACGACGAAGGCGGTCCCGGAATCATCCGGGGCCGCCTTCGTCGTGTCCGCTGAAAACTGCCCGCCGTCCCGGTCCCGAGCGCCATCCGAATCGTGACGCGGCGGAGGCGGTCGTGGCCGTCGCGCAGAACTCGGGCCCCTCGACAGGGTCCAAAGACCGCTCTCAACACCGGTGTGCGCGGGTACTGTCCCGAACGAGGGCTCGTCCGTACCGAGAACCGACGGGCATCTCCAGCGCGAGGAGAGATCATGACCAACACCGAATCCCGAGCTGTCGGTCGCACCGGTGACGCGTCCACGGCGGAGAACACCTCCGCCGTCCGAGAGGGTTCCGTCCGCTACGACGAGGTCGACGCGGTGGTCGACACCGCCACCACCGCCGCGGAGGCCTTCCGCGCGCTCGACCAGCAGCAGGTCGACGCGATCGTCGAAGCGATGGTGCGGGCCGGGATCCGGGCGGCCGCGGAACTTGCCGCCGTGGCCATCGAGGAGACCGGCTTCGGCGTGTTCGAGGACAAGGTCGTCAAGAACTACGTGGCCACCGAGTTCCTCTACGACTACCTCAAGGACAAGAAGTCCGTGGGAGTGATCGAGGAGGATCTCGAGCGCAGCATCGTCCGCGTCGCCGAACCGATCGGGGTCGTGCTGGCCATCACCCCGGTCACCAACCCCACCTCCACGGTGCTCTACAAGGCGATCGTGGCGGCGAAGACCCGCAACGCGGTCATATTCCGGCCGTCGCCGTTCGCGGTGCGATCGTGCGAACGCACGGTCGAGATACTGCGCGCGGCGGCCGAGGCGGCCGGTATGCCTCCCGGCGCCTTGCAGGTCATTCCCGACGCCGCACACGAAGTGACCCACTACCTGTTCAAACACCCGGGGGTCGATTTCATCTGGGTCACCGGCGGGCAGAAGATCGTCTCTCTCGCCAACGCCGCCGGAAAGCCCGCCCTCGGGGTGGGTCCCGGCAACGCCCCCATCTACCTGCACCGCACGGCGGACATCAAGGGCGCCGTCGTCGACATCCTGATCTCCAAGACCTTCGACGCGTCGGTGATCTGCCCCGCCGAACAGACCTGCATCATCGACGACGAGATCTACGAGGCCACCGTCGCCGAATTCGAAAGGATGGGTGCTCACCTGCTCACCGACGAGGAAGCCGAGGCGCTCGCCGACTTCGCGTTCGGCTGCAGCGACAAGGTGAACCTCGAAGCCCTCGGTCAGCAGGCTCCCGAACTCGCCGCACGCGCCGGCTTCACCGTGGACAAGTCGGTCAAGGTGCTCTTGGCGCCCCTACCGTCGGATCTCGACCGGCTCGCCGCGCACCCGCTGGTGCAGGAGAAGCTGATGCCTGTCCTGGGCCTCGTGCGGGCCCGCGACGTCCAGCACGGCATCGATGCCGCCGTCCTCGTCACCGAGCACGGCGGCCTCGGCCACACTTCCGCGATCTACGCCCAGGACCAGGCCGTCATCGACGCGTACGCGCTGGCCGTCCGCACCGGCCGGATCCTCGTCAACGCTCCCACCGCGGTCGGGGCGCTCGGCGGGATCTACAACAATCTGACCCCGACCTTCTCCCTCGGGTGCGGCACGTGGGGCGGCTCGAGCACCACCGAGAACGTCAACTACATGCAACTGCTCAATATCAAGACGGTGTCGCACCGGCGCACGCCGCCGCAGTGGTTCCGCGTGCCGTCCAACACGTTCTTCAATGCGGGCGCGCTGGAGCGCGACGTCGCCTGCACCAGCGTGGTGGTGATCACCGACGCGCTCAGCGAACAGCGCGGTGTCGTCGACGAACTGCGCCGCCATCTGCGCGCGGAACACATCAAGGTATTCAGCGAGGTCGAGCCCGAGCCGGACGAGGCCACCATTCGCCGCGGCGTCGCACTGCTCGAGCAGTTTCCTCCGGATCTGCTCGTCGCCATCGGTGGCGGCTCGGTGATCGACGCAGCCAAGGCGATCAGACTCTTCTATGAGCATCCCGAGAAGGAACTCGAGGAACTGGCCCTGCCGTTCCTCGACCCCCGCAAGCGCATGGCCGACTACCCGCAGGACCCCCACCAGTTGCGACTGGTGGCGATTCCCACGACCGCCGGGACCGGGTCGGAGGTGTCACCCGCGGCCGTCCTCACGGTCGCCGGCCGCAAGGAGACCCTGGTCGACTATTCGCTGGTGCCGGATATGGCGGTAGTGGACCCCCTGCTCACGATGTCCATGCCGCGCACTCTGACGGTAGACACCGGCGTCGACGCGCTGACCCACGCATTGGAGGCGGCCGCCTCGATCTTCGCCTCGCCCTACACCGACGCCTTCTGCGTCCAGGCCGCGCGCCTGATCTTCGAGGCGCTACCGAGGGTGTACGACGATCCGAACGACCTGTCCGCGCGCACCGACATGTCCAACGCTGCCACGCTCGCCGGTCTGGCGTTCTCGAACGCGTTCGTCGGGACGAACCATGCGCTTGCGCACGCCGTCGGAGCCCGATTCGGCATCGCCCACGGCCGGGTGAACGGGGTGTTCCTGCCCCACACCCTGCGGTACAACGCGAGCCTGCCCACGAAGTTCATGCCGGCGCCGGGCTATTCGGCCTACGTCGCGCCGGACAAGTATGCCCAGCTCGGGCGGATCGTGTTCGGGGGTCGCGAACCGGAGGAGAGTCGCCGCCGGCTCTTCCAGGGCGTCGAGGATCTGCTGCGCCGCTTGGGTGTGCCCCGCACCCTGCAGGAGATCGAGGTCCGCGAGGACGAGTTTCTCGCGGCGCTGCCCGAGCTGGCGATGACCGCGTTCCAGGATCTCAGCAACCGCACCAACCCGCGGATGCCGCTGATCAGCGAGCTCACCGACCTGCTCCGCGCCGGCTACTACGGGGAGGGACACGATGCCGACTGACAGCGCCGGCAAGACCGTCTCGATCAAGGCGTCCCCGGACACGGTGCTCAGCACGATCCGAGACCTGGGGAGTCAACCCGAGTGGATCCCCGAGATCCTCGAGGCCGAAGTTCTCGAGGTGGACGAGTCCACCGGCCTGCCTCGCACCGCCCGGTTCAAGGCCTCTGCCACCGTCGGCACCGACAGCTACGTCTTGACCTACCGGCACCGCGACGACGGGATGAGCTGGACGATGGTCGAAGGGCGCCTGCAGACGGGCCAGGAGGGGGAGTATCAGCTCGAATCACTCGGACCGGACACGACGTCGGTGACCTATCGGCTGACCATCCACCACAACCTGCCCCTGCCGGGGTTCCTACGTAACCGCGTGATCAAGGGGCTGGTCGACAGCACGCTGACCGGGCTACAGAAGCACCTCGAGACCTGAGCGGACGTACCGGCACGGTGTCGGCTCCGCGGCCCGAAGGCGAGCAGACGGACCGATAATCCGGGTAGAACGGAACAGTAATATTTACCGAATAAAGTGGCTGTCCGCGATCGAAGGTGGCGATCACGATGAGAAATGCTCGCCCGACGAGTCGGACCGTGTGAACCATTCACCATCCTCCGACCACAGGAGCTGACGACCGTGACGACTCGACTCAACCCGTATCTCGGCTTTCGCGATACCGCGCGGCAGGCGATGGAGTTCTACCGCTCGGTGTTCGGCGGAGAACTCACCATCAGCACCTTCGGTGACTTCGGCGTGAGCGACGACCCCGCCGAAAGCGACAAGGTGATGCACTCGATGCTCACCACCGACGGCGGCTTCGTGCTCATGGGTGCCGACACCCCCGACCGCGCCGACTACATCGCCGGCACCAATTTCTCCGTGTCGTTGAGCGGTGACGACGCCACCGAGCTGCAGGGCTGGTGGGACCGGCTGTCCGACGGCGGGCGCATCGACCTGCCGCTCGAACGTGCGCCCTGGGGCGACACCTTCGGGATGTGCACCGACCGGTTCGGCGTCAGCTGGATGGTGAACATCGCCGGTGCCGCCGACTGACCGCACCGTGCCCTGACACGCGGCTCAACGGGCGCGGGCATCCAACTCGCGCACCAGCTTCGCCGGCGCGGTGACCCGGAAGGACATATCCAGCAACTCACCCACCTCGTCCCAGTCCACGTCGTCCCGATCCAGATCGAATCCGATCCATCCCGACGGAGCCAGGTAGGCCGGGGGATAGCCGTGCGGCGCCGCGAGGAGGGCCTCGCGCTCACCGGCATCGGGTTTGACGATCAGCGACCGCGGAAACTGCGCGCCGGTGTCCTTGACCCCGCCGCCGTATACGGCGAACGCCGTCTTCGTGTAGAAGAACGGCCGGCCGTGCGAAATCTTCTCGGCAGCACCCGGAAAGACGAGCGCCAGCTCGCGTACCCGCGCCAGCAACGGATCGGTCTCGTCGAACATGACGGGATGTGGCATGCGCGCAGCGTACCTTCGTGCGCGCCACCCTGATTGGAGATGTGGCCCGAGGCGGACAACGGAACCGTCCCGCCTGCTCGTTGCGCGCCGTCGCCTGCGGCGTCGGGCGACGAGAGTCAGGGGTGCGGTGCCAGTGCCGATATGCCCGCCTGCAGCAGCGGCTCCACCCCGGCCCCGATCGAGTCGAATCCTGCCCCGACGGTCTTGCCCTCGCGGTACCGGAAGTAGATGCCCTCGAGAATCACGGCGAGTTTGTAATAGGCCAAGCCGAGGTGGAAGTCCAGGTCTGCCAGGTCCCGGCCGCTCGCGGTGGCGTATCTGGACAGCAGTGCCTCGTCGTCCAGGAAACCCGGAGCGCGCGACACGGTCGACACCGCGTACGCGGCATCCGTACGCGCGAGTCGCTGATACACCAGCAGCAATGCCACATCTGTCAGCGGATCTCCCAAAGTCGCCATCTCCCAATCCAGCACGGCCGCGACCTCGTCGTGCGCGTCGACGAGCAGGTTGTCGAGCCGGTAGTCGCCGTGCACGATGCCCGAGCCACCGGACTCGGGAAGCCGGGCGACGAGCAGGCGGTGGAGTTCGTCGGCGCCGTCGAGCGTGCGGCTGTGGGAATGCCCGAGTTGGGTGTGCCAGCGCCGTACCTGCCGCTCGAGGAACCCGTCGGGACGCCCGAAATCCTGCAGGCCCACCGTTACCGGGTCCACGGCGTGCAGGGCGGCCAGGGTGTCGACGAGACGCTCGGAGATCCTCCGGACGCGGTCCGCTCCGAGGGGTTCGAGTTCGGCCGCGGTGCGATAGGGCGTGCCCTCGACCAGGTCCATCACGTAGAACGGGGCGCCGAGCACGTCGGGATCGTCGCACAGCAGGTGGGTGCGGGGGACCGGCACGGCGGTGCCGGAAAGCGCTGTCATCACCCGGTATTCGCGCGCCATGTCGTGCGCGGTGGCCAGCACGTGCCCGAGCGGAGGCCGGCGCAGCACCAGGCGGCGATGCCCGTCGGACAGCTCGTACGTGAGGTTCGATTTGCCACCGCTGATCAGGTGCGCCGACAGTGGGCCGTCGACAAGCGACGGATGGTGTGTTTCGAGGTAGGTCGTCAGGCGGGGGAGATCGAGCCCGGCGGGTTCGGTGTGCGCGTCCGTCATGTCTTTCCTCTCGTACCGCAACACTATGGCGCGTCCGGCCCGGGGGCGGAAGGCGAATCGCCGAGTGGTCCGCCGGCGGACGTCGGCCCGGTGAGTACTCCGGGCCTGACGGAACCACATAATATACAGAATCAAGAGCTTCCAAGCACTAAAATAGCCCCGATGACCGCCGCGCAACGTCCGGGCGTGTGGACCTCCCAGCGCCAGGATTTTCCTCGCCAGGATCAAGGCCGCGGGCGCCGAGAAACGTCTATCTGCCGCTGTTCATTCCTAGGTCGTATCTCGACCGCGAGGCCGAACACGTGGAAGGATTCGACCCCGAGCTCGCCGTGGTCACCTGTGCCGGCGGTAAGGCGCTGCCCGAGCCGTTCGTGGTCCGGCCCACCAGCGAAACCACGTTCGGGGAGCTCATGGCCGGATTGGTGCAGTCGTACCGCGACCTGCCGATGCGGTTGAACCAGTGGGCGAATGTGGTGCGATGGGAATTGCGCCCACGACTGTTCCTGCGCACCACCGAGTTTCTCTGGCAGGAAGGGCACACCGCGCACGCCACTCGCGATGAGGCCGCCGCCTACGCCCTGCAGGTCCACCTCGAGGTCTACCGTGACTTCCTGCAGGACGTGCTGGACCACGTCGTGGGGGTCGAGCACCCGCATGGTCGGTGGACTGATCATGTCGCACGGTGACGATCACGGGCTGCGGCTGCCTCCCGCGGTCGCCCCCGTCCAGGCCGTCGTGCTCGCGGTCCGCGACGACGAACGCACCCTCACCGCGGCCTCCGACCTCCTCGCCGCACTGGCGGCGGCGGGCGTCCGGGCACGACTCGACACCCGGACCGATCAAGGGTTCGGCCGTCGCACCACCGAATGGGAACTCAAAGGCGTGCCGCTGCGGATCGAGATCGGACCCCGCGACCTCGAACACGGACAGGTCACAATCGCCCGACGCGACACCCGCGAAAAGATCGTTCTGTCGCGGGAGTTCGCGGCGGCGACCGTGCCCGGCTTGCCGACCGCACCGCGGAAGCCACCACGGTCCCGAGGCGCTGGAGGTCGCGCAGACCGGATTCGCACGCATCCCGTGGCGGCTGCTCGGCCCGGAAAGTGAACGAGCACTGAACGCGCAGGGGGCGAGTGTCCGCTGCCTCCAGACCGCAGACGGCACCGTGCCCGAAGCCGCACACCCACGCGAAGAACTCCTCGCGATCGTCGGACGGAGCTACTGACACCATGCGTGCGGGACGCGGCCTGCCCATCACCGCACCGACGCCCTACTGTCAGAGGCATGCAAGCCCCGAACGCCCCCGACTCTGCGAACGCCCTGGAACGCGATGCCGTCAAGGCCGCGCTCGACGGGTTCGAATCGCGCCGCATACCGCTCGACGGACGCCGCCACGCCGCCGTCGTCGTCGCGGTCCTCGACGACGGTGCCGGGAACCCCGTGATGCCACTGACCCGACGCCCCACCCGGCTGCGTGCGCACCCAGGACAGTTCGCGCTTCCCGGCGGCCGGCTCGATCCCGGCGAAACGGCCGACGAAGCGGCACTGCGCGAACTCCACGAAGAACTCGGGCTGCAGGCCGAATCCGGACACATCCTCGGCCGCCTCGACGACTACATCACCCGCTCCGGATATGTGATGTCCCCCTTCGTGGTGTGGTCCGAGACCACGATCGCCGACCTGAAGCCCAGCCCCGACGAAGTCGACGTCCTCTTCTCGGTCACCAGCCGAGAACTCGACGCCGAACCCCGATTCGTGTCCATTCCCGAATCGGACAAGCCGGTGATCCAATGGCCCTTCCGCGGCCATCTCATCCACGCGCCCACCGCGGCCGTGGTGTATCAATTCCGCGAAGTGGTGCTGCGTCGCCGGCATACCCGGGTCGACGGTCTCGAGCAGCCCGTCTTCGCCTGGCGGTGACGCTGCCGCGCACCGGACCGGCCGCCGAGTGTGGCAGGCTGACGGAGCACAACCACGGCAGGCAGACGACGGATGAGGGACGGACCGAAATTGACCGACGCGACGACCACGGGTGACGCCCGGCCCGGTTCCGATCGCATCTTCACGGTCCCCAATCTGCTCAGCTTCGTGCGGCTCCTCGGAGTTCCGCTGTTCCTCTATCTGGTCCTCGTACCGCACGCCGACGGGTGGGCCCTGACGATCCTGATCGTCAGTGGCATCACCGACTGGGCCGACGGGAAACTCGCCCGGCTCCTCGACCAGGGATCGCGGCTCGGCGCGCTGCTCGACCCCCTCGTCGACCGCCTGTACGTCGTGACCACCCTCGTCGCGCTGGTGGCACGCGACATCATCCCGTGGTGGCTCGCCGCCATCCTGATCGGACGTGAACTCGTCCTCGCGCCGACACTGTCGGTCTACCGCCGGCGCGGCCTGCCGCCCCCCGAGGTTCTGTACCTCGGGAAGGGCGCGACGTTCCTGCTCATGTGCGCGCTCCCGATGCTCCTGGGTGCGGTGGCCGTGCCGTCGGCCGCCCCACTGGTCGAACCCCTCGGATGGGCCGCACTGATCTGGGGAACAGTGCTGTACGTCTGGACCGGACTGTTGTATCTGCTTCAGGCAGGGCGCATCGCCCGCAGCGTGCCGGTGGCGAGGAAGAGTCCCACCGAATGAGTCGCCGCTGGGAGCAGATCCGTCGCAATCCCGTCCCGTCACTCCTCAAATCCCTTCTCGAGGACCACCTCGATCCCGGCTACGCCGCGGCTGCCGCCCACCGCGCGGCGCGCGGGACGGCGCCCACACCGGCACGGACCCGGGCATGGCTCGTGTTCGGCGGCATCCTCGCCGGCCTCGTACTCGGAATCGGCTACGCCCAGAGCGACGCCCGAGAACCGGATGCAGACCAGGCGCGGGCAGAAATGCTCACCGCCGTCCGATCGGGAGAAGAACGCACCGCAGCGCTCGTCACCCGCCGCGACGAACTCACCGAGACCGTCGAACAGCAACGCAACACGCTCTTCGCCGACGACGCGGAAGGCGCCGCAGTCCTCGACGCGCTGCGCCGAGCCCAGGACGCCGCCGCGGCAACCGCAGTCCGCGGCCCGGGCATCACCGTCACCCTCACCGACCCCTCGGCCCGACCCAACCTCTCGGACCCCACACAACGCGAAGCTGCCCTCAGCACCGCCGCGGTCCTCGACCGCGACCTCCAGGCCGTCGTCAACGCGCTGTGGGCCGCCGACGCCGAAGCGATCGCCGTCGGCGGTGTGCGCATCGGCCCCGGCGTCACGATGCGCCAGGCCGGGGGAGCGATGCTCGTCGACAACCAACCGGTCTTCTCCCCGTACACCGTTTCTGCGGTGGGACCGCCGGCGCGGCTTCAGACCGACTTCGTCGTCAGCGACGCATACCTGCGCCTGGCGGGCATCCAGCAGCTCTACGGGGTAGGTTTCACGATCGCCGAGGAGACCGAACTCGAACTACCCGCCGCTGCTGCGCGCGGCGTCGGAGCGGCACAAGAAGCGGGGAACCCATGAACCAGGTCCGGCCGAAACACGTTCGACACGGCCACGCACTGTATGCGGTGCTGGCCCTCGCCCTCGGGATCGCGGCAGGGGTGGTGTTCAGCCCCCAGGTACCCGAGATCGTCCAGCCGTACCTGCCCATCGCGGTCGTGGCCGCACTCGACACGGTCTTCGGGGGACTGCGCGCCTATCTCGACGACATCTTCGAGGCGAAGGTCTTCGTGGTGTCCTTCGTCTTCAACGTCCTCGTCGCCGCGCTCATCGTGTGGCTCGGAGACCAACTCGGTGTCGGTACGCAACTGTCCACCGCCGTCATCGTCGTCCTCGGCATCCGCATCTTCGGCAACGCCGCGGCGCTGCGGCGCCGACTGTTCGGAGCCTGACGATGACCGAAGACGAGACATCACCGCCGCCCGCGGAACAGCCCGAGAAGCCACGTTCCGCAGTCGTGTTCGCCGTCCTGGCGGGCGTGCTGCTCCTGCTCCTCGGTACCGCCATCGCCACCCAGGTCAAGAACACCGGCGCCGGTGACACCCTCGACTCGGCCCGGCCGGCCGACCTGCTGGTCATCCTCGACAACCTCAACCGCCGCGAGGCGTCGCTCCGGCAGGAGATCACCGCGCTCGAACGCACACTGGCCGGCCTCGAACAGGACGGCTCGGATGCGGCCCTGGCCGAGGCGCAGGCACGGCTGCGCACCCTGTCGCTGCAACTGGGCACCGTCCCGGCCACCGGACCGGGAGTCGTTCTCACGCTGACCGATCCGCTCGGCGGTGTCGGCGCCGACGTGCTCCTCGACACGATTCAGGAATTGCGCGCCGCCGGCGCCGACACCATGCAGATCGCGGGCGTCGACGGCACGGCTGTGCGCATCGGCACCGAGTCCTGGGTCACCGGCGCGGCCGGGTCGGTGATCGTCGACGACCGGCCCCTCCGCCCGCCCTACACGATCACCGCGATCGGCGACGGCCCCACTCTCGCAGCCGCACTGAACATCCCCGGCGGCGTCGTCGACACCGTCGCCCGCGCCGGCGGCACATTGGTGATCGAACAATCGCTGCAGGTCGACGTACCCGCCTTGCGGGAGATCGAACCGCGCCAATACTCTCAGCCCGGTAACTGAATCCGACGTTCGTGCCGAATGTCACCGCCGAAAGGACCCCCCGTGAGCGAGTTGCAGACCCCCGCAGAATTGCATTACACGGCGGAGCACGAATGGCTGCAGCGGACAGGAACCGCCACCGCCCGGATCGGCATCACCGACTACGCGCAGTCGCAGCTGGGCGACGTGGTGTTCGTGCAGCTGCCGGACGTCGATTCCCAACTGACGGCAGGGGAGTCCTTCGGTGAGGTCGAGTCCACGAAGAGCGTCTCTGACGTGTTCGCGCCCCTGACCGCGAAGGTGGTGACGGTCAACACCGAACTGGAGTCCAACCCGGAACTGGTCAACAGTGACCCATACGGTGCGGGCTGGCTCGTGGAGGTCGAGGTTGCCGGTGAAGCAGACCTCGACGCCGCCCTCGAACACACTCTCGACGCGGACGGCTACCGCGAGATCACTGAAAGCTGACAGTTCGGGCGGTAACGTGACTGCGACTACCTGCATTCCCGATCCCCAGCAGGGTACGGTCAGATAGGACGTGTGCCGTGTCGAATGTGATTGTGGCGAACGAATTAGCGATCCTCGG
This sequence comes from Rhodococcus chondri, assembly GCF_036327435.1. Classification (NCBI taxonomy): domain Bacteria; kingdom Bacillati; phylum Actinomycetota; class Actinomycetes; order Mycobacteriales; family Nocardiaceae; genus Rhodococcus; species Rhodococcus chondri. The sequence continues at coordinate 13,519 of NZ_JAUZMZ010000123.1, forward strand.
GGACACTCCGGGGGATCGAACGGATAAGGAGAAACGGTGAGCGAGAACGGCAACGCGGGCTACGAGGAAACCCCTGCGGAAACCACTTCGGTGTTTCGCGCCGACTTCCTGAACGAATTGGAGAGCACCGGCACGTCCGCGGCACCGACCGAAACCCCGGTCTCGGGAGTCGAGGGGCTTCCCGCCGGGTCGGCGCTGCTCGTCGTCAAACGCGGTCCCAACGCGGGCTCCCGCTTCCTGCTCGACCAGCCGACGACGTCCGCCGGCCGGCACCCGGACAGCGACATCTTCCTCGACGACGTGACCGTGAGCCGCCGGCACGCGGAGTTCCGTCAGGACGAAGGCGATTTCCAGGTGGTCGACGTCGGCAGCCTCAACGGCACCTATGTCAACCGGGAGCCGGTGGACTCCGCCGTCCTCGCCAACGGTGACGAAGTTCAGATCGGAAAGTTCCGGCTTGTGTTTCTGACCGGTCCGCGCGGCACCCAGGGCGCAGGTAGCTGATGACCGCTGCCCACTCGCCGGCACCGGGGGGCATGTCGATCGGGTCCGTACTCGACCGCCTTCGCCCGGAATTCCCGGACGTGACGATCTCGAAGATCCGGTTTCTCGAGGCCGAAGGCCTGATCAGTCCGGAGCGCACGCCCTCGGGCTATCGGCGGTTCTCCATCGCGGACTGCGAGCGGTTGCGCTACGTCCTCACCGCCCAGCGCGACCAGTATCTGCCGCTGAAGGTGATCAAGGAACAACTCGAGGCGATCGACCGTGGTGCCGCGACGGTGGGGACGGTCGATGCCCGCCCGAAGCGGCCCCGGTCGCTGGCAGTGGCGCGCGGCGAGGTGTCGCCGGAGGACCTGCGGACCGATCGGGAAGTCCGCGTCAGCCGCGAGGACCTGTGCGAACGAGCCGGGATCGACGCGGCCTTCCTGACCGAACTCGTCGGCGGCGGTCTTCTCGTCCCGGGGCCGGCCGGGTTCTTCGACGACGACGCGGTGCTGCTCGCCCGCACTGCCCGAGCCATGTCCGAGTTCGGCCTCGAGGTTCGGCACCTGCGCGCGTTCAAACTTGCCGCCGATCGCGAGGCCGGGCTCGTCGCTCAGATTGCCGGCCCGATCGCGAAAGGCCGCGATGCGGGCGCGCGGGAGCGCGCCGAGGAAATGGTGCGCGAATTGGCAGCGCTCACGTTGACACTGCACACCTGCCTGGTGAAGGCTGCGGTACAGGGGTCGCTGGACCGCTGATCCGGG
>NZ_JAUZMZ010000124.1:0-14649 GCF_036327435.1 Rhodococcus chondri
CCGAGATNCTTCATGAAGGCGCCGCTGCCCACCTTGACGTCGAGGACGAGCGCGCCCGTTCCCTCCGCGAGCTTCTTGCTCATGATGGAGCTCGCGATCAGGGGAATGGACTCGACGGTGCCGGTGACGTCGCGCAGGGCGTAGAGCTTGCGGTCGGCGGGCGCCAGGTCGGAGCCCGCGGCGCACACGACGGCGCCGACAGCGGGGTCGGTGAGAATCTGGGCCATCTCGACCGTGCTGAGATCGGCGCGCCAGCCGGCGATCGACTCGAGCTTGTCGAGCGTTCCGCCCGTATGCCCGAGGCCGCGGCCGGACAACTGCGGCACCGAGACCCCGCACGCCGCGACGAGCGGTGCGAGCGGCAGCGTGATCTTGTCGCCGACGCCTCCGGTGGAATGCTTGTCGACGGTGCGGATACCCAGCCCCGTGAAGTCGAGCCTGCGGCCCGAGTCGATCATCGCGGTGGTCCAGCGCGCGGTCTCGGCGCGGCTCATCCCCCGGAAGTACACGGCCATCGCGAGCGCAGCCATCTGCTCGTCGGTGACGATGCCGTGGGTGAACGCCTCGATCACCCAGTCGATCTCACTGCCGGTGAGTTCGTGACCGTCGCGTTTGCTGCGAATGACCGAGACGATGTCAGCCACGAGGGCCTCCCTCGGTCACCGCGTCGAGGTCGCCGGGCCCGAACGCGTCGGGCAGCAGCTCGCCCATCGTCCGCGGACCTCCGGGCGCATCGACGAGCAGTTCCCGGCCACCGTGCTCGAGCAAGAGCTGCCGGCAGCGGCCGCAGGGCATGAGGATCTCGCCCAGTTTGTTGCATACCGCGACGGCGCGTAAACGCCCGCCACCACCCGAGATCAAGTTACCGACGAGTACGCATTCGGCACAAAGACCTATACCGTGTGAGACATTTTCCACATTGCAACCGCTCACGATCCGTCCGTCGACCGTGAGGGCAGCGGCCCCCACCGGGAAGTTCGAATAGGGCGCGTATGCACGGCTCATCACGTCATGTGCTTTGTCGCGCAAGGTTTTCCACTCTACGTCCGGCATGGTTGCCCATCCTGTCACGGTGGCGCATTCCACGTTTCACCACCCCCGACGGGCATGATCACAGTTGGAAAGGCAAACCTAACTTGAGATTTGGAGCCCGTACGAATCGCGACGGAGATTAGTTCCCCGGTTTGAGTTGGGTTTAGAGTCTGATCAAGTCGGTTCAGGTTCACGTCGGGCCCGTGCTGCGGAATCCCCCACAGATAAGAGCGGCTCGACGCGTCCACCATTGACGTTGGAGGCACAGCACTCGATGAGCAGCACGACTGAAGCCGTCCCCGCGCCGGGGCGCACACGGTCGCTATACCGGGGAGACCCCGGAATGTGGTCCTGGGTTTTGCACCGGATCACAGGCGTGGCGACGTTCTTCTTCCTATTCGTCCACGTCCTCGACACGGCACTCGTCCGGGTCAATCCCGAGACCTACGACAGTGTCATCGACACCTACAAGAATCCCGTGGTCGGTCTCATGGAGATCGGTCTCGTCGCGATGGTGCTCTACCACGCACTGAACGGTCTGCGGGTCATGCTCGTCGACTTCTGGGCCAAGGGCCCGAAGTACCAGCGGGTCATGCTCTGGACGATTCTCGCGATCTGGTTCGTGGTGATGATCCCCGCCGCCGGACGCATCTTCTACAACATGTTTGCGGGGCACTGACATGACCGAAGCAAAGTCTCTCGGCACGACGTACGACCGTCCTGCCAGCCTCGACAACCCGCGCTCCCCTCGCCGCGTCTCGAAGAACAACTTCGAGCTCTACGCGTGGCTGTTCATGCGCCTGTCCGGCCTCGCACTGATCATCCTCGTGCTCGGCCACCTCTTCATCATGCTGATGCTCGACGAGGGCGTGCACCGCATCAACTTCGCGTTCGTCGCCGGACGCTGGTCCAGCCCGTTCTGGCAGGTCTGGGATCTGTCGATGCTCTGGCTCGCGCAGCTGCACGGTGGTAACGGCCTGCGCACCGTCATTGCGGACTACTCACGTAAGGACTCCACCCGGTTCTGGCTCAACACGATTCTGGTCGTGTCGATGATCCTGATCATGGGCCTGGGCACCTATGTGATCTTCACCTTCGACCCCAACATCGTTGCGAGCTAGGGGAGCCAAGACTTCATGCAGGAACATCGTTATGACGTGGTCATCGTCGGCGCCGGCGGCGCCGGAATGCGCGCGGCCATCGAAGCCGGCCCGCGCGTCCGCACGGCGGTACTGACCAAGCTCTACCCGACCCGCAGCCACACCGGTGCTGCCCAGGGTGGAATGTGCGCGGCGCTCGCGAACGTCGAAGAAGACAACTGGGAATGGCACACCTTCGACACCGTCAAGGGCGGCGACTACCTCGTCGACCAGGACGCTGCCGAGATCATGGCCAAAGAGGCCATCGACGCGGTGCTCGATCTCGAGAAGATGGGTCTGCCGTTCAACCGGACGCCCGAAGGCAAGATCGACCAGCGCCGGTTCGGCGGTCACACCCGTGACCACGGCAAGGCGCCGGTCCGCCGCGCCTGCTACGCCGCCGACCGCACCGGTCACATGATCCTGCAGACGCTCTACCAGAACTGCGTCAAGCACGACGTCGAGTTCTTCAACGAGTTCTACGCACTCGACATCGCGATGACCCAGACCGAGGACGGTCCGGTCGCGACCGGCGTCATCGCGTACGAGCTCGCGACCGGTGAGATCCACATCTTCCACGCGAAGTCGATCGTGTTCGCCACCGGCGGCAGCGGCCGCATGTACAAGACGACGTCCAACGCCCACACCCTCACCGGTGACGGCCTCGGCATCATCTTCCGCAAGGGCCTGCCGCTCGAGGACATGGAATTCCACCAGTTCCATCCGACAGGCCTGGCCGGCCTCGGCATCCTCATCTCGGAAGCCGTGCGCGGCGAGGGCGGCATCCTCCGCAACGCGGACGGTGAGCGCTTCATGGAGCGCTACGCCCCCACCATCAAGGACCTCGCGCCGCGCGACATCGTCGCCCGGTCGATGGTGCTCGAGGTGCTCGAAGGCCGCGGTGCCGGACCGGACAAGGATTACGTCTACATCGACGTGACCCACCTCGGCGCCGACGTGCTCGAAGAGAAGCTCCCGGACATCACCGAGTTCTCCCGCACCTACCTCGGGGTCGACCCGGTCACCGAGCTCGTCCCGGTGTACCCGACGTGCCACTACCTCATGGGCGGTATCCCGACCAACGTGCAGGGCGAAGTGCTCCGCGACAACGACAACGTCGTCCCGGGCCTGTACGCCGCCGGCGAATGCGCCTGCGTGTCCGTGCACGGCGCCAACCGTCTCGGCACCAACTCGCTGCTCGACATCAACGTGTTCGGTCGTCGCGCCGGCATCGCCGCCGCCGACTACGCGAGCACCAACGATCACGTCGATCTGCCGGAAGATCCCGCGAAGTACGTCGTCGAGTGGCTCGACCGGATCCTGCACGCAGGCGGCAAGGAACGCGTCGCCGACATCCGTCGCGATCTGCAGCAGACCATGGACAACAATGCCTCGGTGTTCCGCACCGAGGAGACGCTCACCCGGGCGCTCAACGACGTCCACGAGCTGAAGAAGCGCTACAAGGAAATCACGGTCCACGACAAGGGCAAGCGCTACAACAGCGACCTGCTCGAAGCGGTCGAGCTCGGGTTCCTGCTCGAGATGGCCGAGGTGACCGTCGTCGGTGCACTCAACCGGAAGGAATCGCGCGGCGGCCATGCCCGCGAGGACTACCCGACGCGTGACGACGCGAATTTCCTCCAGCACACCATGGCGTACAAGGTGGGCGAGGATCTGATCTCCGACATCCGCCTGGACTACAAGCCGGTGGTCCAGACCCGGTACGAGCCCATGGAGCGTAAGTACTGATGACAACTCTCGAAAAGAACGAAAACGTCTCCGCTACGGACCTGCCGTCCGTTCCCGAGGGTGCCGTCATGGTCACGCTCAAGATCGCGCGGTTCAACCCGGAGGACGGCAAGGGACAGCACTGGGATTCGTTCCAGGTGCCCGCGCTGCCCAGCGACCGGATGCTCAACCTGCTGCTGTACGTGAAGGGCTACCTCGACGGCACCCTCACGTTCCGCCGCAGCTGCGCGCACGGTGTGTGTGGCTCCGACGCCATGCGGATCAACGGCGTCAACCGTCTGGCCTGCAAGATCCTGATGAAGGACATGCTGCCCAAGGACGGCAAGCCGGTCACCGTCACCGTCGAGCCCATCAAGGGTCTGCCGGTCGAGAAGGACCTCGTCGTCGACATGGAGCCGTTCTTCGACGCATTCCGCGCCGTCAAGCCGTTCCTCATCGCGTCGGGTAACGAACCGACCCGCGAGCGCATCCAGTCGCAGGCCGACCGTGCTCGCTTCGACGACACCACCAAGTGCATCCTGTGCGCGTGCTGCACCACCTCGTGCCCCGTGTACTGGAGTGACGGCAGCTACTTCGGTCCCGCCGCCATCGTCAACGCGCACCGGTTCATCTTCGATTCGCGCGACGAGGCCGCTTCAGAGCGCCTGGACATCCTCAACGACAAGGAGGGCGTGTGGCGCTGCCGCACGACCTTCAACTGCACCGACGCGTGCCCGCGCGGTATCCAGGTCACCAAGGCCATCCAGGAAGTCAAGCGCGCACTGATGTTCGCTCGCTGATCACCCTCGCAGAACGCGGGTCCGGCCCCCTCGGGGCAGGGCCCGCGTTCTGCGTTGCCGGGTCTCCCCCTAGCGCAGGACGCGGCGCGACTGCCGTGCCTGGGCGGCGAGTTGGCCATCGGCGGTGAACAGTTCGGCCTCGTCGACGCACCGGTCCGATGTCGCCCACACGGTCCGGTGCCGCAACCGATGCCACGGTCCGTGGGACGTGTGCGCACCGGGAGCGAAGTGTGTCGTCAATTCCACGGTCGGGATCGGCACGGGCGTCGTGCGGGTCGCGAACAACCCCGGTGGCAGCGCGTCGAGCAGGATCGCGGCGCGTTCGACCCCGGTGATCTCCAGGGCCGGACGGAGCCGGATCCAGACGTCGAACTCCGGATCCGACCCTCCGGCGAAGGGGCGGGCCGCGTTGATCGGCCGGATGTCCAGATGCTGCGAAAAGGGCACGAAGTCAACCGGAATATCCAGCGGATCAAGCTGATTCGGATCGGTATCGACCTCGATCCTCGGCGTGTACTCGGCCTCACCGACGGTGCGCGACAAACGAACCAATGCGGTCGCGGCATCGCCGATCGAGACTTGCACTGCGGAAGGTCGTCCCGCGGACCGCACTATCGGCCGGACCCGCCCCGGACGCACCGGCGAGTAGAAGTGTGCGGTTGCGGCGATGGGGACGGCACCGGTCTCGACGGCGGCGGACCGCAGCATCGAAGCGAGCACCAGTCCCCCGTGGATTCCGTCGAAGGCGCGCCAGGTGTGGTCGAACCGGGTGAGCGACGGATCGATTGTCGTGGTCATGACGTGGTCTCCTGACTGCGAAGGGCGACTCGACAGCTGACTATTGATTTGTATAGTCAGAATTGTGAACCCTGGCTATGGATTTCACAAGTCAGTCCGTAAACTCGAGACATGCGACCGGCACGGCTCGACGGCTTCCTCTCGGATCGGGACGCGTGGCGCCCCACCCGCTGCTCCATCGCCAAGGCGATGGACGTGGTAGGAACCCGATCGGCAATGCTGATCCTGCGCGAGGCCTACTATGGCACCACCCGTTTCGATCAGTTCGCGGAACGCGTCGGAATCACCGAGGCGGTCGCGGCCGCACGGCTACGGGAATTGACGGCGGAGGGCCTGTTCGAACGCCGGCCCTACAAGGAACCGGGGCAGCGCACCCGGCACGAGTATGTGCTCACCGAGAAGGGGCGAGATCTGCTACCGGCCGTCCTCGCGCTGATGCAGTGGGGCGACAAGTACCTGCAGGGCGAACGGGGAGGTCCGCTCGGACTCGCGGACGACTCGACCGGCGAACCGGTGAGCGTCGAAATACGCAGCCGGTCGGGCCGCCCGGTCTCGCTCGGTGAACTCCGGGTCGTCCCGAAGTTCACCGAGGAGCAGGCCCACGACTCACTGGAGCATTCCGCGTCCGAGGAGTGAACGCCGGGCACGTCACTTGGGAACGACGACGCCCCGTCCCAGGATGCTGCCCTCGCGAAGACGCCGGTATGCGGCGGGTCCGTCGTCGAGGGCGAACGCTTCGGTGTGGATGTCGAGTTTGCCGGCGCGGGCCAGTGCGATTACCTCCATCAACTCGGTCCGGGTGCCCCAGTAGGGCGTGACAACCGAGGCGCCGAACGGAACGAGGAAGAACCCGACCTTCGCGTGCGCCCCGGCATGGATCCCGACGATCGAGATGTGCCCGTCGATCGCGACGACCTGCTGCGCCATGTCGATGGTGGACTGGGCCCCGACGAAATCGAATACCACGGTGGCGCCCTCACCCCCCGTCGATTCCCGGATCGCGGCGGCTGCGTTCGCATCGGATCGGATCGCCTCGTCCGCTCCGACCTCCCGCGCGAGCGTCAACCGCTCCTCGTCGAGATCGACCGCGATGATCCGGGCGGCCGTGATGGCCCGCAGGATCTGGATCCCGACATGCCCGAGGCCGCCGACACCGACGACCACTGCCGTCGAGCCCGGGCCGAGTAGGGGTAACACGCGGCTGATCGCGTGGTACGGCGTCAGTCCGGCATCGGTGAGCGGTGCAGCCACGACCGGATCTAGATCGCCGATGGGAAACAGATGCCGGGCCGAGTCGACAATCATGTACTCGGCCATCGACCCGGGCGAACCGAGCCCCGGCGGAGTGATCGCGAGGTCCGCCGCGCGCACGCAGTAGTTCTCGCGGCCGAGCGAGCAGGCGTGGCAGCTACCGCACCCCCACGGCCCGTACACGGCGACCGCGTCGCCCACGGCGTAGTCGTCGACTCCCGCACCGAGTTCGGCAACCGTCCCGGCGCCCTCGTGCCCGAGGGTCAGCGGGAGCCCGTAGACATACGCTTCCTCGGGCAGGTCCATGACGAAGATGTCCGAGTGGCACATTCCCGCCGCGGTGACCTTCAGCAGGATCTCCCCCGGCCCCGGTTTCGGAGTGGGAATGTCGACGACGGCGGGTTCGGCACCGAGTGCGGTGTACTGGAGCGCTTTCATGGCCAGACTGTACGTCGGGGATGCCGGCACGAGGGGCCGTGTCACGAGATCGGCACCCGGAGTTCACCCTTGATGCCTGTGGCCCTCACTGCCGGTTACATCGCACGCGCGTTCCCGCAGGCCCACCGCTGGAGCGACGGCCGTTACCTGGGCTACCGTCCGCGCTCGAAGAGGAAGCCCGCCACCCAGCCGACCACGAAGATGAGGACGAGAACGAACCATAGCGGCGCCTGCACCGAGAACCAGAACAGTTCGATCCTTGTGCTGTTCCGGTTCTGCGCAATGAACAGCACCGCGAGCAGGACCAGGACGGCTGCGATGATCGTGCGGAGTGACAGTCGGAACGAGCTGGGCGTCTTGCCGGATCCGCGTGTTTTCATGACATTGCCTTCTTTCTCACGAAGACATCGTGAGCCACGCGATCCGGAATTGCCCGCAGAACCGGGGTTTTCGTCCGAACCGGCCGCCCGTCACCTGCGGCGCAACCGCAGTCCTGCGAGAACGCCGCCCACGACCCCCGCGCCGAGCAGCGCGAGCCCGCGCCGCATCCCGGGCCCTTCGTGGACCTCGAGCCTCGGTGTGATGACCGCAGAATCCGGCGCCGGCACGTGAGCGAGGGCCAGATTCTCGCGCGACGACGCCGCGAACGCCGTCGAGAACAACACGAGGCGCGCCGTGAGGTTCGCGAAGACGAGCACGCCCAGGATGGGGCCGAACGCGACACCGGCAGGACTGACCAGAACCACATCGAGGTAGACCGACCCGAGCTGCTTGAGTATCTCGAAGCCGATCCCCGCGAGGATGCCCGCCCGGATCGCGCTGCGGAACGTGACGGGCTCTCGGGGTAACCGGGCGATGACCCAGGTGAACACGGCACTCGTCCCGAGGACCGCGATAGCCAGCGCCGCGATCCGCAGGGCCACACCGATTCCCAGTAGGTTCTCGAGACCGAGCCGCTCGACGATGCGCCGCATGAGCGATCCGCTGCTGATGGCCGAGAGGCCGAGGGAAACGATCATCGCCGCACCGAGACCGAGCAGTGCGCCACCGTCTCGGAGTTTGGCGACGGCGAAGTTGCCCTTCTCGCGTGGGTGATCCCACATCGCGGTCAGCGCGTCGCGCAGGTTCGCCATCCAGCTGAGACCCGCATACGACGCGGTGAACAGACCGACGATGCCCACCGCGCCTCGAGAGTCGATCGCCGAGTCGATCAGCTGCTGAACGGTAACGCCGAGTTCACCGGGGATGTTCTGGGCGATGCCGTCGCGCAGCTCGTCGAGGAGCTCGGGACGACCGGCGAGCACGAAGCCGGCGATCGAGAACGCCAGCATGATGATGGGGACGAGCGCGAGCACGGTGAAGTAGGTCAGGCCGGCGGCGTAGTAGTCGCCCATGTGCTCCTGATAGCGCGAGGCCGACCGGAGGATATGGTCGAGCCAGGGCCGGGCAGCGCGCTGACGTTCGAGAAAACCGGGCTTGTCGACGTCCTGCTCACCGGCCACTCGGCACTCCTTCTGGCTACTTCCGCGGTAGGAATCCCACCTTGTCATAGACCTGCGCAAGCGTCCGGGAGGCGACTTCTCGCGCCCGGTCGGCACCGTTCGACAGGATCCGCAGCAGCTCCGCCTCGTCGCCGAGGAATTCGTCGACCTTCGCGCGCAGTGGCGTCACGAACTCGGCGAGCACCTCGGCGGTGTCGTTCTTCAGGTCGCCGTAGCCCTTGCCCTCGTATCCCGCGACGAGTTCGTCGATGCTGCGGCCCGACAGTGCCGACTGGATGGTGAGCAGGTTGCTCACGCCCGCCTTGTTTTCGGGGTCGTACCGGATTTCACGCTCGTTGTCGGTGACCGCCGACTTGATCTTCTTCGCGGAGACCTTCGGGTCGTCGAGGAGATTGATCAGACCGGCCGGCGTCGCAGCGGACTTGCTCATCTTCGCTGTCGGATCCTGCAGATCGTAGATCTTCGACGTGCCCTTGACGATGTGCGGTTCGGGTACGACGAACGATTTACCGAAGCGCTTGTTGAAGCGCTGCGCCAGATCGCGGGTCAGTTCGAGGTGTTGCCGCTGATCCTCCCCCACGGGAACCCGCTGCGCGCGATACAGCAGGATGTCTGCTGCCATGAGCACCGGATACGTGAACAGGCCGACGGTCGCGTGCTCGGAGCCCTGCTTGGCGGACTTGTCCTTGAACTGGGTCATGCGTCCCGCTTCACCGAAACCGGTGATGCAGTTCAGAACCCACGACAGCTCGGCATGCTCGGGCACCTGGCTCTGCACGAACAGCACCGACCGCTCGGGGTCGATACCGATCGCGAGCAGCTGCGCCGCCGAACGGAGAGTGCGGGCGCGGAGTTCCTTGGGCACGTGCGGCACGGTGATCGCGTGCAGGTCGGGGATGAAGTAGTACGCGTCGAATTCGTCCTGCAGACCGACCCACTGCTGCAACGCACCGAGGAAGTTCCCGAGATGGAACGAATCGGAGGTGGGCTGAATGCCCGACAGCACCCTCGGCCGGGCGACCGGTCGCGGGTCCTGCGCTGTGGTGTTCTGCTCTGCAGTGCTCGACATGACCTCGATAATTTCACGCATCGATTTCCTGGACCGAACCGAGGTCGGCAACCACGCCGGGGTCTCGCGTCGGGTCAGCGGAAGGACACCGTCACGGGGGCATGATCGGACCATCGCTCCGCGTAGGTGGCGGCACGTTCGACGCGGGCGTCGGTCACCCGCGCGGCGAGCGCGGGGGTGACGAGGTGGTAGTCGATGCGCCATCCCGCATCGGTGTCGAACGCCTTACCACGGTACGACCACCACGAATACGGGCCGGCGACGTCACCGTGGACGTCCCGCACCACATCGCGCCACTGCCCGCTCCCGAGGAGATCGCCGACCCACTCCCGCTCGCTCGGAAGAAAACCGGACTTCTTGACGTTGCCCTTCCAGTTCTTGATGTCGCGCTCGGTGTGGGCGATGTTCCAGTCGCCGCACACCAGCATGTCCCGGTCCGCGGCGATCACACTTTCGGCGCTGTCACCCAGGTGCTTCGCGAACGACTTCATGAAACGTTCCTTCTCGACCTGCTTGGGGGTCTCGGCCTCGCCGGTGGGCAGGTACAGACTCCCGACGGTGAGGTTCCCGAAGTCGGCCTCGATGTATCGGCCGGTGTCGAGGAACTCGTCGTCGCCGAAGCCGACGCGATGCGCATCGGACGGGACCCGGGACAGGACCGCGACCCCCGCACGCCCTTTCGCGGCGGCCTCGGTGGACACCACGTGCCAGCCCGCATCGAGTGCCGGCGCGATCGCGGCGTGGAACTGTTGCGCGGTCGCGCGGACCTCCTGCAGGCACACGATGTCCGCGGGAGTTGCAGCGAGCCACGCGAGCAGGCCTTTGCCGGCGGCGGCGCGGACGCCGTTGACGTTCACGGTGGAGATGATGTGGGGCACGCGGTCACCGTATCCGATGTCCCACCGCCCACTACCTGCCCACCGCGTTGCTGAGCACCGCCCGTCATCATACCGGCTGTATTCCGTTGGCTTTCTACGAAAGTCGCGTTGCGGGACGGGATCACCGGTATAAAGAGTCGACGGGCAGGCGACAGAAAGCACATTCCGAATCCGACGTCGGTGTGTGTCGAACCACCCAGCGGACACACGGATGTTGTAGTCCCGCTCGAAGGAGAGACCATGCACCCAGTCACCCGACGTCTGCTCGTCATCGCACTCGCTGCCGGCACCGGCATCGGCTTCGCCACCGGCGTCGCCGCCGCCGACGACCACGGGAAGACCACCGGACCGGTTCAGTTCTGGGCCGAAGGCAACAGCAATTGCTCGGTCGACTTCACCATCGTCAACGCAACCAACAGCACCGGCTACGAGATCGACTTCCGCATCGACAACGAAGTAGCCACCGGAGAGGACTTCGGTACCGGCCCCACCGGTCGCCGGGCCGGCTTGAACTCCGAGGCCGAGGCACCGATCTTCCCCGAGGGGGGCTACACCACCAAGCGTGCCCCCGTCACCGCCAACTACAACGTCAAGCTCGGCACCCTCGACATGCTCCCGACGCTGCCCGACCCCCTCGCCGACAATCACACCGTCCACTACCGGATGATCCTCGGCCCCGAAGGGTCCGACCGCGGCAACGGCGATTGGTACCACACGCAGATCAGTGGCTGCAATCCCATCGTCAGCGGCTCTGCCGGCCTGTTCTGACCACACCACCCCTGGCGCACGGAGCACCCCCGGCGAAACCCGGCGCGAACGACGGACGGGACGCCTCCTGATGGAGGCGTCCCGTCCGCGGGTACTCGATTACGTCAGGCGCGAGCCTTCTGCAGGTTCTCGTCCAGCGCGCCGAGGAATTCCTCGGTGGTGAGCCAGGACTGCTCGGGGCCGACGAGCAGCGCGAGGTCCTTGGTCATCTGGCCGGCTTCGACGGTCTTGATGACGACATCTTCGAGGGACTGCGCGAACTCGATCACCTCGGGGGTGTTGTCGAGCTTGCCGCGGTGCTCGAGGCCACGGGTCCAGGCGAAGATCGACGCGATCGGGTTGGTCGACGTCGGCTTACCCTGCTGATGCTGGCGGTAGTGCCGGGTGACGGTGCCGTGGGCGGCCTCGGCCTCGACGGTCCTGCCGTCCGGTGTCATGAGGACCGACGTCATCAGGCCGAGCGAGCCGTAGCCCTGCGCGACCGTGTCGGACTGGACGTCGCCGTCGTAGTTCTTGCAGGCCCAGACGTAGCCACCCTCCCACTTGAGCGAGGAGGCAACCATGTCGTCGATCAGGCGATGCTCGTAGGTGAGCCCGGCGGCATCGAACTCCGCCTTGAACTCTTCCTCGTAGATCCGCTGGAACTCGTCCTTGAACATGCCGTCGTAGGCCTTGAGGATCGTGTTCTTGGTCGACAGGTAGACCGGGTAGTTCTGCTGCAGGCCGTAGGCCAGCGAAGCACGCGCGAAGTCCTGGATGGACTTCTTGTAGTTGTACATGCCCATGACGACGCCGCCGTCTTCGGGAATCCGGCACACCTCGTGCTGGATCGGCTCGCTGCCGTCCTCCGGGGTGAAGGTGATCGTCACGGTGCCCGGACGGTCGACCTTGAAGTCGGTGGCGCGGTACTGGTCGCCGAACGCGTGACGGCCGACGATGACCGGCTTGGTCCAGCCGGGCACCAGGCGCGGCACGTTCGAGATGATGATGGGTGCACGGAAGATGGTGCCACCGAGGATGTTGCGGATGGTGCCGTTGGGCGACCGCCACATCTTCTTGAGACCGAACTCTTCGACGCGTGCCTCGTCGGGCGTGATGGTCGCGCACTTGACGCCGACGCCGTGCTTCTTGATGGCGTTCGCGGAGTCGATGGTGACCTGGTCGTCGGTGGCGTCGCGGTTCTCGATGCCCAGGTCGTAGTATTCGAGATCCACATCCAGGTAGGGATGGACCAGTTTGTCTTTGATGAACTGCCAGATGATGCGGGTCATCTCGTCGCCGTCGAGTTCGACGACTTTACCCTCAACCTTGATCTTGGACATATGCGCTTCGTGTCCTCCTAGGACGTTTACATCGGTCCCCAATCGACCGCACTTCGTGAGTGCGATCGCGGTCTGCTCGGCCGCGGCCGAGCATGGCCCTGTCCACGTCCGAACAGCGGCCAAACAAGACAAGCGTACTGCTATTCGATCGGTCCGCAAAGCGGCAATACCATCCACCATTCCCTACCGACCGGTAACTTGATGCTGGTCAGGAGGCTCTCGAGGGCGATTGCCGCGACTCGGCGCTCAGCCGCTAGACTGCCCGACGAGGTCATGAGTGCCAGCGTCAAGCCCCGGCTTGCTGGTCGGCAACCCTCCAGCCAGGGTGGGGTGCTCCGGGTGAGGACACGGTCGTCGGTGTAGCGCCGACGGCAAGCCGGCTTCTGGGAGGTTTGAAATGATGAGCTGTCGCGACTAACGCTGGACACCCGCCGCCCCCGGACCATGGCCCTAAGGACACGATGAGCGACACCGATAGCTGCCTGCCCATGAGCAGTCGCCCCACCGACACCCGCCTCGCCCGCGACGCGAACGACCTCGAGGCGGTCGCGTCTTGACGGCCGATACCGAGCGGCGTCACGTCGAACTCCCCTCCGAAGACGGCCGCCTCGGCACGGTCGACATCGGCTCTCTCGAGCTCGAGAACGGCGAGATCCTCCCGAACGTGACGATCGCCGTCCAGCGTTGGGGCGCGCTCTCCCCCACCCGCGACAACGTGGTCCTCGTCGAACACGCGCTCACCGGCGACTCGCACGTCACCGGGCCGGCCGGGCCGGATCACCCGTCGCCCGGTTGGTGGAGCGGAATGGTCGGGCCGGGCGCCCCCATCGACACCGACCGGTGGTGCGTCGTCTCCACCAACGTGCTCGGCGGTTGCCGCGGCACCACCGGACCGGGCAGCCCCGCGCCCGACGGCAAGGCCTGGGGCTCACGTTTCCCGCGCATCACGATCCGCGACCAGATCGCCGCCGAACTTGCGTTCGTCGACGCCCTGGGAATCGATACGCTCGCGGCCGTGACCGGCGGGTCCATGGGTGGCATGCGCACACTCGAGTGGATCGTTTCCCACCCCACGCGGATCCGGTCCGCGCTGGTTCTGGCTGTCGGCGCCCGCGCCACGGCCGACCAGATCGGAATCCAGACCACCCAGATCGCCGCGATCGCCAACGATCCGGATTGGCAGGGCGGCGACTACTACGGCACGGGCCGCCGGCCCGAGGCCGGACTGGGTATCGCACGGCGGATGGCCCACCTGTCGTACCGCAGCGAAGAGGAACTCGATTCCCGCTTCTCCAACGACAGCCAGGGCGACGAGGATCCGTGGCTCGGCGGGCGCTACGCCGTGCAGAGCTACCTCGATCACCAGGCCACGAAGTTGGTGGCCCGGTTCGATCCGGGCACCTACGTCGTTCTCAGCGACGCCATGAACCGGCACGACGTCGGACGCGGTCGCGGCGGGATCGCGGCAGCACTCGGCAGCACCCCGGTACCGACCATCGTCGCGGGTGTGGACTCGGATCGGCTGTATCCGCTGCGGCTGCAGCAGGAGATCGCCGACGGCCTACCGGGCTGCGATGTGCTGCGCGTCCTCCAGTCGCGCGACGGACACGACGGTTTCCTCACCGAGGCAGACGCCGTGGCGGAACTGCTCCTCGAACTGATGGAACTCGCGAAGTCCTGACCGGCCGGCCGGGTCGGCCGGCCGGTCCTAGTCCGTGCCGAGGGGATCGATCGACGCGGCCAGCGTGACGATCATCCCACCGACCACGAGCATCGCGGCGACGTCGAAACCCTTGCTGCGCACCGCGAGAACTCCGACCTGGTCCGGATCCAGGGCCCAGCGCATAACACCGGCGAGCATCGTGGCAGCGCCGAACACGAACGCGCCACGTCGCCACCTGTCGGCGAGTACGAGAACCACCGC
>NZ_JAUZMZ010000125.1:0-14373 GCF_036327435.1 Rhodococcus chondri
ATTCGAGCACAAACCAACAAATCAGTTGGTTGGTGCACTGGATTCACGGAGCCTTCGCAAACGGGCGTCCAGGACTGCGAGGAGGGTTCAATGGGCGATCCGGTGATCGTTGATGCCGCGAGGTCACCGAGTGGCCGCCGGGGTGGTTGGCTCGCAGGCCTTCACGCCGCGGAACTGCTCGGTGCGGTGCAATCCGGGTTGCTCGAACGATTGCAATTGGACGCGAACATCGTCGAGCAGGTGATCGGCGGCTGCGTGACCCAGGCCGGCGAGCAGGCGTCCAACATCAGCCGCAACGCCTGGCTCCACGCGGGACTGCCCGAGAGCACCGGTGTGACGACCATCGACGCTCAGTGCGGCTCGGGACAACAATCGGTTCATCTGATCGCTGCCCAGATCGCAGCTGGTGTCATCGATGTAGGCGTCGCCTGCGGCGTCGAGGCCATGTCGCGGGTTCCGTTGCTCTCCAACATCTCCGGTGAAGTCGGCAGCCCCAAACCTGCAGACTGGACGGTCGACATCCCGACACAGTTCGTCGGGGCAGACCGGATCGCGCGGCGGCGCGGCTTCACCCGAGAGGATCTCGACGCATTCGGCCTCCGCTCGCAGCAGAAGGCGGCCGAGGCATGGGCGCACGGGCGGTTCGACCGGCAGATCATCCCGATCGAGATTCCCGGCGTCGACGGGAAGGGCCCGACAGTCGTCTCCATCGACCAAGGGCTGCGCGAGACCTCCATCGAGGCGCTCGCCGCGTTGAAACCCGTACTCGACGACGGGCTGCACACTGCAGGCACCTCGTCGCAGCTCTCCGACGGTGCGGCTGCCGCGGTTCTCATGGATGAGGGCGTAGCGCGGGGACTGGGACTACGGCCTCGGGCACGGATCGTCGCACAGTGCCTGATCGGCGCGGAGACGCGTTTCCTGCTCGACGGTCCCGTCCAGGCCGTGGAGTACCTGCTCGAGCGAACCGGCATGACCGTCGGCGATATCGACCTCTTCGAGGTCAACGAAGCATTCGCCTCCGTCCCGATGTCGATGGCCCGCGCGCACGGGGTCGACGAGGACCGACTCAATGTCAATGGCGGAGCGATCGCGCTGGGCCACCCCGTCGGGTCGTCCGGCGTGCGCTTGATCGCCGCAGCAATCGACGAACTGGAGCGCCGCGACGCCGAATACGCGCTTGTCGCCGTGTGTGCCGGCGGTGCCATGGCCACTGGAGCTGTCGTCCAAAGGATATGAGTGTCGGTGCAGCCCGTTCGGTCGCCATCACTTCGGAGTTCGTCCAGATTTTCCGCGAAAGGTGCAAAGATGCCCGACCCAGTCCGCATCGAAGATCCACGCGCGACGGCTGTTGCCGCGCTGACCGCCCCGGGTGCGGACTTCGAAATCGTCGAGGAGACGGTACGCGGTGCCTCGATGTCGGTCTTCCGCAACCGTTATCGCTCGCTGAACCGGGTGCTCGTCGAGTCGGCGTGCCATGGCGACGCCGAGTACCTGGTATGCGACGACCTGCGCCTGACCTTCGTCGAGCATTTGGATCGGGTCGCCTCGCTCAGCCACGAGTTGCAGTCGCGATTCGGTGTGGGCAAGGGCGACCGCGTAGCGATCTTGTCGGCGAACAATGCCGAGTGGATCATGACGTTCTGGGCGGCTACAGCGCTCGGTGCCGTCACGGTCGGCATGAATTCGCACTGGTCGGCACGTGAAATATCTTATGGTCTCGAGCTGTCCGATCCGAAGTTGATCGTGGCCGATGCGCCCCGCCGAGCGCTGCTCGGCACAGTCGATGTGCCGGTTCTCGCCGTCGAGGACGACATCGTGCGTCTGTCGCAGTCCCGCCGGGGTGCGGCCCTGTCTCCGGTGACTGTGGACGAGGACGATCCCGCGATCATCCTGTTCACCAGCGGAACCACGGGGCAACCCAAGGGCGCTACCCACTCTCACCGGAACGTGCTCGCCGCGGTCGACTTCCACCGATTCAACGACGCCCTTGCGACCGAACTCGGTAGCGCACCATCCGGTCGGCGATTTCTGCTCGTCACACCGCTGTTCCACATTGCGGCGCTGCACAATCTGGCGGTTCCGCGGCTGGCTTTCGGCGACACCGCGGTGATCGGTACGGGACGATTCGACATCGACAATGTGTTGCGGCTCGTCGAGCGTGAACGCGTCACCAACTGGGGTGCCGTCCCGACCATGGTGAGCCGGCTGGTCGAGCACCGCGGTCTCTCGCGCTACGATCTGTCGTCGTTGCAGACGATTTCAGTGAACTCGGCACCATCGTCACTCGCGCTCGAGGACAAGCTTCGACAGGTTCTGCCGAAGGCGGGCAGTTCACTCGGTACCACGTACGGGCTGACCGAATCATCTTCGGCGGCAACAGTTGCGACCGCGTCGGATCTCGCGGAGAGGCCGGATACGGTCGGTAGACCGGTGCCGACGATGGACGTCGAGATACGGGACGAATTCGGACGACGTGTGCCCGACGGGATCGAAGGGGAAGTCTGCCTTCGAGGACCCCTGGTGATGATCGGATACTGGAACAATCCGGAGGCTACCGCGGCGTCGATCGCCGAGGACGGCTGGATGCGCACCGGCGACCTCGGTGTGCTCGACGACGGTTACCTGCGGATCAGTAGCCGTCGATCCGATCTGATTCTGCGCGGCGGCGAGAACGTGTATCCGGTCGAGGTCGAGAACATTCTGTGCGAGCACCCCTCCGTGCGCGAGTGCGTCGTGATCGGGACGCCGCATGCGGATCTCGGCGAAGAGGTGTGTGCCGTCGTGGTGGTGAAGGACGACGATGCGATTGCCGAAGAGGAGCTTCGGACATACGTCTCCGAACGTATCGCGCGGTACAAGGTGCCGAGCCGATGGGTGGTCACAACGAGTGAACTCACCCGCAACGCGACCGGGAAGGTCAAGCGCCAGGACGTAATTCTCGAGTATGCGATCGGGACGAGATAGGGGCAAGGGATGAAGTGATTCGGTTGCCGTGTCGGATCACGGCAGCGAGCCGAGCGCTCGACCGAACGTCGTAACAGCGAATCCGGGCCGTAGTCCGGAAGTCACATCACAGCAGCGAGCCGCCCGCCTCGATCGACAGGTGGGGTGAACGGTTCGCCCATATTTCAGAGCGCCGGGTCGTGAACCGGAATCCGGCGCAGGTCTGATTGCGTATCTCCAGGAGGGCACGAATGAAGGACAAGTGAATTCGTACGGCAAGGGGCTTGGCGCTGACCGCGGCTGCCACAGTGGTTCTCGCAGGATGTGGAGGAGGTGCGGCGTCCACCACGGCGGGTGGCGCTTCATCGTCCGGTGAGCTCGACTCGTCCGCGATTCTGCGGATCGTGGCGAGTGCGCCCACCCGAAATCTCGATCCCTACCTGTAGACCAGTTATGGCGGATGGGGTTACCTGACACCGGTATTCGATCGGCTTACGGTGGTGGACGCGAACGGTGACCTCGAACCGGGTCTGGCCGAGTCGTGGGAGTTCGCTCCGGATGGTTCATACCTCGAACTGGCGCTGCGCCGGAACGTGACGTTCCACGACGGTGCGCCGTTCGATGCGGCTGCAGTGGCCGCGAACATCCAGCGGGGCAAGACAATGGAGGGCAGCACCGTTGTCGCCGCACTGAAGGATATCTCGAACGTCGAAATCGTCGACGATCACACGGTGCGTCTGCAACTTGCTCCCGGTACCGGTGTGGAGTTGTTCGGGGTGTTCAGCACCAACGTCGGAATGATGGTCAGTCCACGCGCCGTCGAAACAGGTGCGGACCTGCGGAACAACCCGGGTGACAGCGGAACCGGCGCGTACCTGGTCAAGTCCTACGTGCCCGAGGAGTCGGTGTCGCTGACACGGGCGGAGGGCGACAACTGGGACCCGGAGGCCGGCAAGGTTGCAGCCATCGAATTCGAGGCGATCTCGGATGCCAGCACGCGCCTCAACGGACTCAAGACCGGGGCTGCGGACCTGAGTTGGGTGAGCTCCGCCAACGAAATCGTGGAGGCGCAATCGCTCGCGGACAGTGGCGCCATGACGGTCACCGAAGTGCCGTTCCGCAACGTCCTCGGTCTGTATATGCGTGCACAGGGGGACCTCGCAAAACCCGAGATCCGGCAGGCCGTGGCGTCGGCGATCGACCCCGCCACCATCGGCGCACTGTTCTCCGACACGTGCAGCCCGAACCGTCAGCTCTACCCAGAGGGCAGCTGGTCTGCGGACGAATCATACCGCTACCCTTATGAATTCGACGTCGACAAGGCGCGATCGCTCGTCCAGGCGGCCGGTGGCGCCAAGATTACGCTGACGTATGCGGCGAGCGGCAACACGGAGAAGCCGGCGAACGTCATCCAGTCGGCGCTCTCGGCAGTCGGTATCGAAGCCGAGCTCAATCCGGTGCCGAACACACAGAACGAACCGCGGTACGTCGCGGGTGACTTCCAGTCGATGGTGGCCAACAGCTTCAGTCCCAAGGTCGACCCGGCCGAGACCGTGAACACCTTCGTGCTCGGTGCCTACGATCTGGGGAACGGCAATCCGCAGATCGCGGAGCTCGCAGCAGAGGCCGCGAACCCGACGCTGTCACAGGACGAGCGGACGCCCCTCTACCACCGGATCTGGGACCTGACGCTGGAGGAGGCGATGTTCGTCCCGATCTGCAACCAGACGAACGCCACCATCTCGCACGGCAAGGTTGTCGGTGCCGACAGCATGCCGTGGGTCAATCTCGGCATCTTCGATGTCCGCCACGTGGGAATGACCAAGTAGTAGCCGTCAAGATACCGAAACTCCGAAACTTGCTGAGGGGCAGAAGATGCTGCGCTATGCCGGGCGGCGGTTACTCGCGGCGATTCCGCTGCTGTTGATCGTACCGCTGTTGATATTCCTGTTGATCGATCTTGCTCCGGGCGATCCGGCGGTGATTCTCGCAGGAGAGGATCCGACGCCGGAGCGTCTCGAACAGTTGAGAGCGACGCTGGGGCTGGACCAGAACGTTTTCGTGCGCTATCTCGACTGGGTGGCTTCGGCGTTGCGCGGCGACCTCGGGGTCTCGCTGCTCTCTGATCAGTCGGTGGTCGAGCTGTTGTCCCGGCGCGCGGCGACGACGTTGTCGCTGGTGGTGTTCGCGATGGTGCTGGCCGTCGTGATCGGCGTGCTCCTCGGTGTGCTGGGATCGTTGCGCCCGGGTGGGCTGATCGATCGCGGCATCAATGTGGTTGCATCGGTCGCTATCGCGATCCCGGCCTTCTGGTTCGGCTTGGTACTGGTGTCGCTGTTCGCAGTGTCGAATCAGATCTTCCCCGCTTTCGGGTACGCGCCGCTGTCGGACGGTTTCGTTCCGTGGTTCCAGCACCTGGTGCTTCCGGGCGTCGCCTTGGCTCTGTTGCCGGCGGCGGAGGTGACGGTGCAGTTGCGTTCTGCACTCGGGCAGGTCATGGATAGCGACTACATCCTCAACGCCAAAGCACGCGGACTCGGACAAGCGAGTGTCGTCTTCAAACACGGACTGAAGAATGCGTGCATCCCGGTTGTGACGGTGCTCGGATTCCGGGTTGCGGAGGTCCTCGGTGGGGCGGTGACAATCGAGATCATCTACAGCATGCCCGGGATGGGGAGCCTTGCAGTCAACAGCGTCCAGAACCACGATGTCCCGGTCCTGCTCGGCTTTGTCCTGTTCACCACGTGTGTGGTGGTGATCGTCAATCTGCTGGTCGACATCTCGTACGGCTACTTCAACCCGAAGGTGCGCGCATGACCACGACACTTCCGACGACGTCAGGCGTCGCTGCGGGGCCCGGTGTCCCTGCCCGGTTACTGGGTTTCGTCCGACGGCGTCCGGTCACGGTGACGGCCGGGGCGTTCGTGTTGCTGCTGGTCGTGATGGCGATCTTTGCGCCCCTACTCGCGCCGTACGATCCGTACGCACAGAACGTGGTCGAACGCCTGCAGGAGCCGTCGTCGGCACGATGGCTGGGCACAGATGACTACGGCCGGGATGTGCTGAGTCGCCTGATCTACGGTGCACGCATCTCGCTGATGGCGTCGTTGCAGGCCGTGGCGGTGGCATTGCTGCTGGGGCTGCCGTTGGGTGTGATCGCCGGATACCGGGGAAGCTGGGTGGACGCTGCGTCGACGCGGATCATGGATGCGTTGATGAGTGCTCCTTCGCTGGTGCTGGCGATCACGATCGTCGCGGTCCTCGGTTCCGGGATCACGAATGCGATGCTCGCCGTCGGTCTGGTGATGTCGCCGCGATTCTTCCGGGTGGCGCGGGCATCGACGATGGATGTGCGCGGGGACACCTACATCGAGGCGTCGGTTGCCCTGGGCTGCAAACCGTCCCGGACGATCATTCGCCATATCCTGCCGAACGTGATGCCGCCGATCGTGCTCGTCATGTCGGTGTCGCTCGGCACCGCTGTCGCGGCAGAGGCGAGTTTGAGCTTCCTCGGCCTCGGTGCCACACCGCCGGCCGCCAGTTGGGGAGCGATGCTCAGTACGGCGGCGTCGAACATGCAGATGGCACCGTATCTGGTTTGGCCTCCGGGCGTGATGATCTTCCTGACCGTGCTGGCGTTCACATATCTCGGTGACGGCGTCCGACGGGCACTGACAAGGAGTCGCAATGGCAGCAACTGACACCCTCGTCCGTCCGGACGGAGCATCGAACGAAGCGGTCGCTCCGCTCCTGCGGGTGCGAGATCTGACAGTGCAGTTCCGTGCAGGACGCAAGGACTGGGTCACCGCTGTCCAAGACGTCTCGTTCGACGTCGCAGCCGGTGAATCCGTCGCGCTGGTTGGCGAATCGGGATCCGGCAAGACGGTGTCCTCGCTCGCGGTGATGGGGCTGACCCAGGACATCGGCGGCCGGATTGCGAACGGCAACATCGAGTTCGACGGGCGTGACCTGACCGGACTGCCGGTCCAGGAATGGCGCAAGCTTCGCGGGACAGGTATGGGAATGATTTTTCAGCAACCCATCCGCAGCCTCAACCCCGCTTATACGGTGGGCGACCAGATCGCCGAATCGGTTCGCAAGCATCTCGGTCTCGACCGCAAGGCCGCAATGGCGCGGGCGGTAGAAATGCTCGAACTGGTGCAGATTCCGCGCGCCGCGGACCGGGTGCGGGAGTATCCGCACGCGTTCAGCGGCGGCATGTGCCAGCGCGTGATGATTGCGATGGTCATGGCGTGCAATCCGAGACTGTTGATCGCGGACGAACCGACCACCGCCCTCGATGTCACTGTCCAAGAGACGATTCTGCAGTTGCTGCGGGATCTGCAGGAGCAAACCGGGGTTGCGTTGCTCTTTGTCACCCACGACCTGGCGGTGGTCGCCGAACTGTGCCGGCGGGTCGTGGTGATGTACGCGGGGGAGGTGATCGAGGACGGCCGCGTCGACGAGGTGTTCTTCACTCCGCAGCACCCGTACACGTCGGGTCTGCTTGCGTCGATCCCCCGTCCGGGACTCATCGCCGACCGGCGTTTGACGGCGATCCCGGGTCGTATCCCGGCGCCAGGCGAGTGGCCGGCGGGTTGTCACTTCAATGACCGCTGCACGCATGCCCGGTCCGGGTTGTGTGACGAGGCGCATCCGGAGTTGGCGGACACCGGACCCGGTGGACGGGTGCGGTGCGCGCGGGTGAACGATCTGCAACTGCAAGGAGTGATCGCACGATGAGCCTGCTCGAGGTAGCGAACCTGTCGAAGTCGTTTTCCACCCGGCGTGACTTCCTCGGCCGGCGTACCGGATGGACCCACGCCGTCCACGACGTGTCGTTCACCCTCGATGCCGGTGAATGCCTGGCGGTGGTGGGTGAATCCGGGGCGGGCAAATCCACCGTCGGCAGAATGGTGTTGCGCCTGATCGAGCCGGACTCGGGGACGGTAACTTTCGATGGCGAGAATGTCCTGTCGGCGAAACCGCACCGGCTGCGCGAGATGCGCCGCGCCATGCAGATGATTTTTCAGGATCCACACAGTTCGCTGGACCCGCGGATGACCGTTGCCGACGCGGTGACCGAACCGTTGATCGTGCACACCGACCTCGACCGCACAGCACGTCAGCGGCGGGCGGGCGAGTTGCTCGACAAGGTCGGTATCGGACCTCGCTATCTGGGCCGCTACCCGGCCGAGCTGTCCGGGGGGCAACTCCAGCGAGTCGCGATCGCTCGTGCCCTGACCTTGGATCCGAAGATGATCGTATGCGACGAACCGGTTGCGGCATTGGATGTCTCGGTGCGTGCTCAAGTGCTCAACCTGTTGCGTGATCTGCAGGAAGAACTCGGTCTGGCATACCTGTTCGTCTGCCACGACCTCGCCCTGATCGAGGTCATCGCGGATCGTGTCCTGGTCATGAAGTCGGGTGAAGTCGTCGAAACTGGGTTCACCACACAGATTTACAGTGATCCGGAGGAAGATTACACCCGTGCGCTGCTGGCCGCGATCCCCGACCCGATCCCGAGGTCGCGAGTATTCCGTGCGAGTTCGTTGTCGTCCCCGACGAGGTCGCCGGGATAACTTCCGGTTCCAACCCTTTCAGGGCAGTACGTCGGCCGCGTGTGAGCGAAGGAAGGCGCCGAAGTCGACCACGGCTTCCCGCGCCTCCCGCACGAGCGACGCCTGCAGCCCGGCGACGTGCCACAGTTCCGGCTGTTCGACGAGTGTGAGGTCGACGCCGGCGTCGCGCAGCCTGCGCGCGAACTCCAGGATCTGTGGGTAGAGCACCTCGGTGGTGCCCACCTGGATCAGGGTGGGGGGAAGCCCGGACAGGTCGCCGTGCAGGGGAGCGTAGCCGGGATCGGTGGGGTCACCGTCGCCCAGATAGGCCTTTGCGGAGGCGAAGACCCACGCCGTGTTGATGACGACATCGCGGTCGAACGGAACCGTGCGCGACCCCGGGTCCGTCCACGGCGACAGCAGCCCCAGCGCGGCGGGGGTGACGCCGTGCCGGTCGATGAGCCTGCGTGCGGTGGCCACGGTCAATCCGCCGCCGGCCGAATCCCCGGCGATGGGGGTGCGCGCGGCGTCCACTCCGTGCTCGGTGATCAGCTCGAGGTAGGCGCCGACCGCGTCGTCCAGCGCTGCCGGGTACGGATGCTCCGGTGCGAGACGGTAATCGAGCGTGTACACCACCGACTGTGTGGCAGCGGCCAGATACGCGACGAGGGAGCGGTGGGTAGCGGGGGAGGCGCAGGTGTATGCGCCGCCGTGCAGGTACAGCAGCGCGGTGGGGCGCTCGGTGGCGCCGACGGTGACCCGCTCGGCGGGTCGGCCTGCCAGTTCGGTCCGCTGCACCACCGTGCCGCGCGGCAGGGTCTGGATCGGGGCGGCCAGTTCGAGCAGTCGCCGCTGCAGCGGATACGGCAGCCGGGCATTGAGCGTGAGCCGGTACAACGGGCGCAGCGTTGCGCGCACGAGAGGCAGCGGAAGCTGTGGCATCGGCGCAGCCTATCCCTTGGGCATGATGCGGCCGGCGATCGTCGCGACGACACGCTGGTAGGACGGACCGATGACCCTGACCCACGCGTCGAGCAGTTTCGCGTCCGCGCCGACGAGCACGCGGGCGTCGTTCTTCCGCACACCCGAGAGGATCGCCTTCGCTGCGTCCTCGGGTGAGGTGCGGGCGAGTTTGCTGTCGAAGAATTGTGCGAAGCCGACCTGGTCGTCGCCTTCGGGTACCACCGCGTTGCGTGCGATCGCGGTTTTGATGCCGCCGGGGTGCACGCATGTGACCTTCACCGGGTGCTTCGCGATGAGCATTTCCTGGCGAAGCGACTCGGTGAACCCGCGTACCGCGAATTTCGCTGCGTTGTAGGCGGTCTGGCCCGGGATGCCGAGGAGGCCGAACAGGCTCGACACGTTGATCAGATGTCCGTCACCGGACGCGATGAGGTGCGGCAGGAATGCTTTGGTGCCGTTGACGACTCCCCAGAAGTCGACGTCCATGATGCGCTCGATGTCCTTGAACTCGGTGCGCTCGAACTCGCCGTGGTAGGCGATACCGGCGTTGTTGTACACCTGATTGACTGTGCCGAAGTGCTCGGCCACCGCCTCAGCGTATTCGAACACCTTCTCGCGCTGGGTGACGTCGAGGTGGTCGGATTTGACCTCGGCGCCGAGCTCGCGTGCCCGTCGGGCGGTTTCCTCGAGGCCCACGGTATCGACATCGGAGAGGGCCAGCTTCGCGCCCTGCCGTGCGAGTTCGAGTGCCAACGCACGGCCGATGCCGGATCCGGCGCCGGTGATGACGGCGACCTTGCCTGTGAATGCGCTCATTTCACTGCTGCTTTCCGGGAGGTGTGCTTCGGGGTGGGCGTGGGCGTTTCGGTCGACGTTACCGCCGGCAGATCGGCAGTTGCGACGCTGCGGTATGCCTCGAGGTCGAATTGCTTGGTGATGCGGCGGAATTCGAACGTGAATCCGGGCCAGAGGGTGGTGTTGTTGCCGTGTTTGTCGAGGTACCAGCTCGCGCAACCACCGTTGTTCCAGACGCTGGACTTCAATGCGTCCTGCAGGTCGCGGTTGTACCGGTCCTGGACATCGTCCCGCACCTCGACGGTCCCGAGGTGGTGGCGGTCGATCGTGCGGATCGCGTCGACGACGTAGTTGAGTTGCGACTCGATCATGTACACCATCGACGTGTGGCCCAGGCCGGTGTTGGGGCCGACGAGGAAGAACAGGTTCGGGAATCCGGCGACCGTCGTGCCCTTGTAACCCTGCATCCCGGTTTCGTCGAACACCTCGGCCAGTGAACGGCCGTCCTTGCCGAAGATGCCGGCGAACATCGGTGAGTCGGTGACGTGGAAGCCGGTGGCGACCACGATGGCGTCGACCTCACGGACGGTGCCGTCCCTCGTGACGATGCCGTTCGCGGTGACCTCGACGATTCCGTCGGTGACCAGGTCGACGTCCGGCCGGTCGAGGGCGGGGTAGTAGTTGTTGGAGATCAGCATGCGTTTGCAACCGATCTGGAAGTTCGGGGTGACCTTGCGGCGCAGCTGACGGTCGGAGATGCCCCGGCGGATCTGCACGCGGGCCGCGATTTCGAGCGGCTTCATGAACGCCGGTGCCTTCGCCAGGCCCACCACCTGCGTTTCGCGCATCAGGTACTGCAGGGCACGCGACAGCCGCTGGAAGCCGGGGACGTGCCGGAACGCGAACTTTTCGGCCCCGGTGTATTCGCGGTCGGCGCGGGGGAGGATCCACGGCGCGGTGCGCTGATAGACGTCGAGATGCGCGACCTGGTCTGCGATCGCCGGCACGATCTGGATCGCGGAGGCGCCGGTGCCGATCACGGCGACCCGCTTGCCGGTGAGGTCGGCCTCGTGGTTCCAGCGCGCGGAGTGGAAGATCTCGCCCTGGAAATCCTCGATGCCTGCGATCTCGGGCAGGGCCGGCTCGCACAGCGCGCCGACCGCCGACACGACGTGCTTCGCGCTGTAGCTGCCGCGGGTGGTCGTCACGTCCCACCGGTGCGTGTCGCTGTTCCAGCGCGCGGCTTCCACGTCGCATCCGAACACGGTGCGGCGTCGCACGTCGTACTTGTCGGCGACCGAGGCGATGTATGCCTGGATCTCCGGTTGCGGGGAGAACGAGCGGGTCCAGCCCGGATTGAGCGCGAACGAGTACGAGTACAGGTTCGACGGCACGTCGCACGCGGCACCCGGGTAGGTGTTGTCGCGCCAGGTGCCGCCCACCTCGTCGGCCCGTTCGAGCACGAGGAAGTCCTTGCCTGCCTGGGCGAGTTTGATCGCGGCGCCGAGTCCGGCGAACCCGCTGCCGATGATCAGCGTCTCGATCTGGCGGGTGCTCGCACCGACGGAGGTGTCTGTAACCGGAAGACTCATGTAAATGAGCGTAGGCCCTTGTTGAGGCATGGTCAATAGGTTGTTGACGGGCATTCAGTAAGAGTGTTTGCATGGAGATCGTGAACGCCCACAACCGGAAGGATCGCACCGGACCCGAGGCCGGGGCCCGGCGTACCCGACTGAGTCCCCAGCAGCGGCGCGCACAACTCATCGATCTCGGCGTGCAGATGCTCGCCGGACGCCCACTGGACCAGATCTCCGTCGAGGACATCGCAGACCGGGCCGGGGTCTCGCGCGGCCTGCTGTTCCACTACTTCGCGTCCAAGCACGACTTCCACGTCGCCGTCGTGCGACACATCAGTCGGGACATGCTCGACCGCACCGCCCCCGACGAGAGCCTCGAACCGTTCGAGATGCTGCGCGGCACCCTCGTCGCCTACGTCGACTACGTCACCGACCGCCGCGACACGTACGTATCGATGCTGCGCGGCGCCACGAGCGCCCACCCCGACATGCGGGCGGTGTTCGAGCAGACGCGCAGCGAGATGGTCGAGCGGACCGTCGCGCACATACCGAGCATCGGCATCGACCCGGGCCCCGCCGTCCGGCTCGCGGTACGCGGGTGGGTGGCCTTCGTCGAGGACATCACCATCGCCTGGCTGCACGATCCGGCTCTGACCCGAGAGGAGTTCGTCGAACTCGCGGTCGCTGCGCTGCCGGCCGTCGTGGCCGCCGCGCACGGCATCGCGACACACGGTGATCTCACCGGTTTCGGCGTGGGAGCAACTCCTGCAGCTTCGTCTTGACGCCCTGCTTGACGAACCCCCAGCTGTCCTTGTCGCCCGCGACAACGGATTTCGTGACGTCGACGAACTGCTCCCAGGTTGCGTGCGGAGGAATCGGGGGCATATCCGGATCGGTGTACACGTCGAGCACCGTGGGCCGATCGGCGGCCAGGGCCCGGTCCCATGCGTCGCCGAGTTTCTCCGCGTCGGTGATCCTTTCCGCCGCCAGGCCGAGTCCCGCCGCGAACCCCGCATAGTCCACATCCGGAAGCGACTGGGATTCCTCGAATTTCGGCGCGCCGCCCATCGCGCGCATCTCCCACGTGACCTGGTTGAGGTCGTTGTTGTGGATGATCGCGACGATCAGACGGGGATCGGTCCACTGCTGCCAATACCGTTGCACCGTGATCAGTTCGGCCAGTCCGTTCATCTGCATGGCACCGTCGCCGGCGAACGCGATCACCGGGCGCTCCGGAACGCCGAACTTCGCGCCGATCCCGTACGGCACCGCCGGCCCCATCGTCGCGAGCGTCCCGGACAGTGAACCACGCATGTTGCCGCGGAATTTCAATTGCCGCGCATACCAATTCGCGGCCGAACCCGAGTCGGCCGTGACAATCGCATCGATGGGCAGGCGTGACGACAATTCGGAGAACAGGCGCAGCGGATTGATCGGATCGGATTCCACCTGCGCCTGCATCTGCATCGTGTCCCACCACCGCGCCACGTTCGCCTCGATCTCCTCACGCCAGGACCGGTCCGATTTGCGCTCGAGCATCGGGATCAGCGCCGTGAGCGCGGCGGCCGCGTCGGAGACGAGATTGACCTCGTTCGGGTACCGCATCCCGATGTACTCGGCATCGATATCGATCTGCACGCCGCGCGCCTGCCCGTACTCGGGCAGGAACTGGCTGTACGGGAAACTCGACCCGACGATGAGCAGCGTGTCGCATCCCGTCATCAGCTCGTAGGAGGGACGAGTGCCGAGCAACCCGATCGATCCCGTCACCCACGGCAGGTCGTCGGACAGTACGTCCTTGCCGAGCAGGGCCTTCGCGGCCCCGGCGCCCAAAAGGTCGGCCACCTCGACCAGCTGGTCGCGGGCATCGCGGGCGCCCGCACCGACGAGCATCGCGACCTTGTTCCCGGCGTTGAGAATGTCGGCGGCGCGGCGAACCGCGTCGTCGTCCGGCGCGATCCGGGGCCGGTCCAAGCCCAAGCTGGACGGCACCATCTTGAATTCGTGCGCCGGCGGGGTGTACTCCAGTTCCTGAACATCGCCGTGGATGATGATCGCGGTCGGCGCACGCTCGGCGACCGCGATCCGCATGGCTCGGTCCAGCACGTTCGGCAGTTGCTCGGGCACCGTGACGACCTGGACGTAAGCGGACGCGACGTCCTTGTACAGGCTCAGCAGGTCCACCTCCTGCTGGTACGAGCCACCCATCGCGGTGCGGTCCGTCTGACCGACGATCGCGACAACGGGAACGTGGTCGAGCTTCGCGTCGTAGAGGCCGTTGAGCAGGTGGATCGCGCCGGGTCCCGACGTCGCCATGCACACCCCGGGCCGGCCCGTGAACTTCGCGTAGCCCACCGCCTCGAACGCGCTCATCTCCTCGTGCCGCGACTGCACGAAGGCAGGCTTGTTGCCGGTGCGGGTCCACGCGGCGAGGATGCCGTTGATGCCGTCCCCGGGATAGCCGAAGACGTGGTCGACACCCCAGTCGCGGAGTCGTTCGAGCAGGAAGTCTGCGACGGTGCGGTCGGCCA
>NZ_JAUZMZ010000126.1:0-14318 GCF_036327435.1 Rhodococcus chondri
GGATATGACATCCTGACAGCCGTGACCGACCGAGGAGGATTGCGCGCACAAAGAGCACCCCACGGCTCTCCGCAGACACCGCAGCGGCCACCCGACGAGCCGCGGTCCCCGAGACGGACGTCCAACCAGCCGTTGCGTGCGCAGTGGGACCCGGTCGGCAGTACCCCCCGACCTCCGCGTCGGCCCCGTCCCACCCGGAACGTCCGCAAAACGACGCGGCTCGGCCGTTTCGTCGCCACCTACGGGTGGCGCGCGTACGCCGTACCCATCCTCGCCGCCGCGACCGTGTTCGTCGTGTGGGACGCAGCTCGCGACGGTGGCACTGCGACCACCGAGGACACCACCGTCGTCGAGACCGAACCCGGCATCATCGCCGAGGTACCGCCCGCGGACGGCCGGTTCCCCGCCGAACTTCCGTCCGGGGAGCTGCCAGGCGGTGGACCGTTCACCGTGGCCGGTGCGGGCACGTGGCGCATCGTGCCCGGGACCACCGAACAGGTCGGCGCCGGTGTTGCACGTGTGTTCACATATACCGTGGAAACCGAGGACGGCGTGGATGTCACCGGGTACGGCGGTGCCGACGCATTCGTCCGGATGGTCGACGAGACTCTGGCCGATCCGCGGAGCTGGATCGGCAACACCGACGTGGCATTCCGGCGTGTCGACAGCGGTAACCCCGATTTCCGGATCTCTCTCACCTCCCAGATGACGATCCGGCAGGGATGCGGATACGACATCGAACTCGAAGGATCGTGCTTCAATCCGGGCCTCGGCAGGGTTCTCCTCAACGAGGCGCGATGGGTGCGCGGGGCCGTCGCGTTCCACGGTGACCTGGGGTCCTACCGCCAATACCTGATCAACCACGAGGTCGGGCATGCCATCGGGTTCGCAGGGCACGAACCGTGCGGCGGCCAGGACGGGCTCGCACCGATCATGATGCAGCAGACGTTCGGCACGTCCAACGACGACATCTCGCGACTCGATCCGGACGGTGTCGTCCGCGCCGACGGCTTGACCTGCCGGTACAACTCGTGGCCCTATCCCCGAGCGTGACCGCCCCGCGCCGGCGATGCCGGTCGGCCGGCAGGACCGGTGGAACAATGGGCAGCACCCGACCCGGCCGAGGAGGCCTTCAGTGACCATTTCACCGACACTCGTGGACTCGCCCGCGCTCCCGCCTCTCGTGGAGCCCGCGGCCGAACTCGGCCGGGAGGAGATCGCGCGGTACAGCCGGCACCTGAT
Source organism: Rhodococcus chondri (assembly GCF_036327435.1). NCBI lineage: Bacteria > Bacillati > Actinomycetota > Actinomycetes > Mycobacteriales > Nocardiaceae > Rhodococcus > Rhodococcus chondri. The sequence continues at coordinate 1,243 of NZ_JAUZMZ010000126.1, forward strand.
CATCCCGAATGTCGGCGTCACCGGGCAGAAGCGCCTCAAGAACGCGAAGGTGTTGTTCATCGGGGCCGGTGGGCTCGGTTCACCCGCGTTGCTGTACCTCGCGGCGGCCGGGGTCGGCACCATCGGCATCGTCGAATTCGACGAGGTGGACGCGTCGAATCTGCAGCGGCAGGTCATCCACGGCCAGGCGGACGTGGGACGCCCGAAGGGCGAAAGCGCCCGCGACAGCATCCTCGGCATCAACGACAACGTGCGGGTGCGGCTGCACCCGGTGCGGCTCGAGTCCGCCAATGCCGTGGCGCTGTTCGAGCAGTACGACCTGATCCTGGACGGCACCGACAACTTCGCGACCCGCTACCTGGTCAACGACGCCGCGATTCTCGCCGGCAAGCCGTATGTGTGGGGCTCGATCTTCCGCTTCGAAGGTCAGGTGTCGGTGTTCTGGGAATCCGCTCCCGGCGGGCGCGGACTGAACTACCGCGACCTGTATCCCGAGGCGCCGCCGCCGGGGTTGGTGCCCTCATGCGCCGAAGGGGGAGTGCTCGGGGTGCTGCCCGCGACCGTGGGGTCGATCATGGCGACCGAGGCGATCAAGCTCATCACCGGAATCGGGGAGAGCCTGCTGGGCCGGCTGATGATCTACGACGCTCTCGCCATGACGTTCCGCACGGTGCTCCTGCGCCGCGACCCGGGTCGTGTTCCGGTCACCGAACTGATCGACTACGACGAGTTCTGCGGGGTCGTCTCCGACGAGGCGTCCGCCGCGGCGGTCGATGCGACGATCACCCCCACCGAGTTGCAGCGCATGCTCGGCTCCGGACGGGAGGTCGCGCTGATCGACGTGCGCGAGCGGGTCGAGTGGGACATCGTGCACATCGACGGTGCCCGGCTCGTTCCCAAGGACCGCATCCTGTCGGGGGAGGCGCTGGCCGAGCTGCCGCAGCACACGCCGATCGTGGTGTACTGCAAGACCGGTATCCGGTCGGCGGAGGTCCTCGCGACCCTGCGGCGCGCCGGGTTCGCCGACGCCACCCACCTGCACGGCGGAATCGTCGCGTGGGCGCAGCAGATCGATCCGTCATTGCCGATCTACTGAGGTACCGCGCCTTCGGGACGGAGATGCGAGAGTTCCGGCGAGACCGGGCTGTGACCTCGCTCAGCGGAGTGCCTTCGTCGTCCGTGCGGGTCACGGCGGTACCGTGAGCGGCGTGAGCCCACTCGAACCCCCGCAGCACGTGTGCTCCACGTTCGGACTCCGCGACGTCGAACCGAGCCCGCTCGGCGCCGATTGGGACGGAGGCTTCAGGTGTGGAGACGTGGTCCTGTCCCCGGTCGCCGACCACGCCCGCGCCGCCTGGTCGGCGAAGGTCAGGGAAACGCTCACGGTGGACGGGGTGCGGCTCGCCCGGCCCGTCCGGGCCACCGACGGGCGGTACGTCGTCTCCGGATGGCGTGCCGACACCTACATCGTCGGAACCTCGGAACCGCGTCACGACGAGGTGGTGTCGCTGTCGTTGCGGTTGCATGCGGCGACCGCGCAGCTCGAGCGGCCCCGCTTTCTCATGCAGCCGCCGGTCGCACCGTGGGCAGACGTCGACGTGTTCGTCGCTGCGGACCGTGCGGCCTGGGAGACCGTGCCGCTGCGCACCGCTCGTGCGGCCGGCGCTCCCGAGACGGTGACCCCCGACGGCCGCAAGAGCCTCGACCTGATCGCGCAACTCGCGACCTTCCGTAAGCCGGTGCACCTGCCCGATCAGCTGGTCCACGGCGACCTGTTCGGCACTGTGCTGTTCGCGGGACGCGCCGCTCCCGGCCTGACCGATATCACCCCGTACTGGCGGCCCGCTTCGTGGGCGGCGGCGGTGGCCGTCGTCGACGCCCTGTCGTGGGGAGGCGCCGACGATGCGCTGATCGTCCGCTGGGAGGACCTGCCCGAGTGGCCGCAGATGCTGCTGCGCGCGGTGATCTTCCGGCTTGCGGTTCACGCGCTGCACCCGCGGTCCACAGAGGAAGCGTTCCCGGGGCTCGCGCACACCGCGGATCTGGTCCGTCTGCTCCTGTAATTCGCGTCACCCGGCCCTCACATCCTCGGAAGAGTGGACGTGAGGATCTCTTGACGCGAAGGTCACCGCCCGCAGCACCGGCGCAACACCTGTTTCCTAACTTGGGTTCATCACAGACCTGAGAGGGGTGAACGGCGTGGGCGCTACGGCCGGATTCGAAACGCTGCGAGAGAAATTCGCGCGCAATCACTACATCGGCAACTGGGACGCCGAAGATGTCGGCGCGTGGGAGTCCGGCGGCAAGGAGGTCGCCAAGCGAAACCTGATCTGGTCCGTCGTCGCCGAGCACGTCGGATTCTCCGTGTGGTCGGTCTGGTCGGTGATGGTGCTGTTCATGCCTACCGAGGTGTACGGCATCGACGCGGCCGGAAAGTTCTTCCTCGTCGCCGTCCCGACCCTGGTGGGGTCGATCCTGCGCATCCCGTACACCGTCGCGACCGCGCGGTTCGGGGGCCGCAACTGGACGATCTTCAGTGCGCTCGTCCTCTTGGTGCCGACCCTGGCCACCCTGTATCTGGTGCTCGACCCCGGACACTCGTACACCACCTTCATGCTGGTCGCTGCGCTCGCCGGTGTCGGTGGCGGCAACTTCGCCTCGTCGATGACCAATATCAATGCCTTCTATCCGCAGCGCCTGAAAGGGTGGGCACTCGGCCTCAACGCGGGCGGCGGCAACATCGGCGTCCCGGTCATCCAGTTGATCGGACTGCTCGTCATCGCGACGATCGGTAACACCGCGCCGTGGATCGTGTGTGCCATCTACCTGGTGCTGTGTTCGGCGGCCGCACTCGGCGCCGCGGTGTTCATGGACAACCTCGGTGACCAGAAGGCCGATCTGCGTGCGATGGGCCGGGCCCTGAAATTCGGTGACTCATGGGTCATTTCGTTTCTCTACATCGGCACCTTCGGTTCGTTCATCGGGTTCGGTTTCGCGTTCGGCCAGGTCCTGCAGATCAACTACCTTGCCGGTGGCGACACGCCTGCGCAGGCCGCCCTGCACGCCGCGCAGATCGCGTTCATCGGCCCGCTGCTGGGCTCGATTTCGCGTCCTCTCGGCGGCAAGCTCGCCGACCGGGTCGGTGGCGGCAAGATCACCCTCTACACCTTCGTCGCGATGGCACTCGCCGCCGGAGTCCTCATCGTCGCCGGCACCCTCGACGACGCGAGCCCCGGCGCCGCGACCGGAGGAGTCATGACCGCGATGGTGCTCGGCTTCATCGCCCTGTTCCTGCTCTCCGGTTTGGGCAACGGCTCGGTGTACAAGATGATCCCGTCGATCTTCGAGGCGAAGGCGCAGGGACTCGACGACCTCGACCGCGCTGCCAGAGCCGCCTGGTCGCGCAGCATGTCCGGCGCTCTCATCGGATTCGCCGGTGCCATCGGCGGACTCGGCGGCGTCGGAATCAACCTGGTCTTCCGGGCCTCGTACGGCGGAACGGCACAATCCGCGACGATGGCGTTCTGGGTATTCGGGATCTTCTACGTGGTCTGCATCGCGGTCACCTGGGTCGTCTTCCTGCGTCGTCCGCACCACAACTCCGGCGGCGACACCGTCCCGAACGGCGCCGCGTCCGCGGCCACGCCACCCATGTCCGGAGCCACAGTCTGACGCATCGCGCCGGTCGCCGCTTCACCCGCACCAAAGCTCCACAGCACGAAGAGAAAGAGAAAACCATGAGCCGCAAGAACGTCGTCGTCGTCGGACACGGAATGGTCGGGCACCGATTCGTGGAGGCCCTGCGCACACGCGACGAGCACGACACGTGGTCGGTGACGGTGCTGTGCGAGGAATCCGAACCCGCCTACGACCGGGTGGGTCTGTCCTCCTACGTCGGCGCATGGGAACGCGGGGCACTGGCGCTCGCGGGCAACGAGTACGCCGGAGACGACCTCGTCGACCTGCGGCTCGGAACCCGCGCCGCGGCGGTGGATCGAGCGGCGCGCATCGTCACAACGGACACTGGTGAAGAATTCCGTTATGACGCACTGGTTTTCGCCACCGGCTCGTACCCGTTCGTGCCGCCCATCCCCGGCAAGGATCTGCCCGGATGCTTCGTCTACCGCACCCTCGACGACCTCGACGGCATCCGTGACGCCGCCGAATCGGCCGGTGCGGGCACCGGTGAGCGGCCTGTCGGGGTGGTCGTCGGCGGCGGCCTGCTCGGACTCGAGGCCGCCAACGCGCTCCAGCTCATGGGCATGACCCCACACGTGGTGGAGTTCGCGCCCCGCCTGATGCCGTTGCAGGTCGACGAAGGCGGCGGCCGTGTCCTCGAACGCCTCGTCACCGACCTCGGGCCGACCGTGCACACCGGTGTCGGCACCGCCGGAATCAGCGAGAGCACAAAGGGACTCGTTGTCGAATTGTCCGACGGATCGACCATCGACGCGTCCGTACTGGTGTTCTCCGCCGGTGTACGCCCGCAGGACACCCTCGCTCGCGACGCCGGTCTCGAGATCGGTAGCCGCGGCGGCGTTCTCACCGACCTCGCGTGCCGCTCCACCACCGACGAGGCGATCTTCGCGATCGGTGAATGCGCGGCGGTCGAGGGAACCTGTTACGGACTCGTCGCCCCCGGTTACAGTACCGCCGAGGTGGTCGCCGACCGGTTGCTCGGGGGAAACGCGGACTTCCCGGGCGCCGACCTGTCCACCAAACTCAAGCTGCTCGGCGTGGACGTCGCCAGTTTCGGCGACGCCCACGCCGCCACGCCGGGTGCACTCGAAGTGGTGCTGTCGGATTCGGCGAAGGGCACCTACGCCAAGCTCGTCGTGTCGGACGATGCGAAGACGCTGCTCGGCGGAATTCTCGTCGGTGATGCCTCGGCGTACGGGTCGCTGCGCCCGCTGGTAGGGCGCGAGCTGCCGGGCGATCCGGCGTCCCTGATCTCTCCGGCGGGGGAGAAGCCCGGTATCGGCTCGCTCCCCGACGACGCCGAGGTCTGCTCGTGCAACGGCGTCACCAAGGGCGCGATCTGCGGGGCGATCGCGGACGGCGCGTGCGACATCGCGCAGGTCAAATCCTGCACCAACGCAGGCACCACGTGCGGGGGATGTCTGCCGACCATCAAGCAGTTGCTCACCAAATCGGGTGTGCAGATGTCGAAGGCACTGTGCGAACACTTCGAGCAGTCCCGCGCGGAGCTGTTCGAGATCGTGCAGGCCACGCAGATCCGCACGTTCTCGACGCTGATCTCCCAGTACGGCACCGGTCGCGGATGCGATATCTGCAAGCCCGTGGTCGCGTCCATCCTCGCGTCCACGGACTCCGATCACATCCTTCACCGCAACCAGGCCGGCCTGCAGGACACGAACGACCACTTCCTCGCCAATATCCAGAAGAACGGCACCTACTCGGTGGTGCCGCGGATGCCCGGCGGCGAATGCACGCCCGAGCAACTCATCGTCATCGGAGAAGTCGCACGTGACTTCGGCCTGTACGTGAAGATGACCGGTGGTCAGCGCATCGACATGTTCGGTGCCCGGGTGGAGCAGCTCCCGCTCATCTGGAAGCGTCTCGTCGACGCCGGGATGGAATCCGGACAGGCCTACGGCAAGTCGCTGCGCACGGTCAAGAGCTGTGTCGGTTCGACGTGGTGCCGCTACGGAGTGCAGGACTCCGTCGGAATGGCCGTGGACCTCGAGCTGCGCTACCGCGGTCTGCGCGCGCCGCACAAATTCAAGTTCGGTGTGTCCGGCTGCGCCCGGGAATGTGCCGAGGCCCGCGGCAAAGATATCGGGGTGATCGCCACCGAGAACGGCTGGAACCTGTACGTGTGCGGCAACGGCGGGCAATCGCCGAAGCACGCCCGGTTGCTCGCCGGTGGACTGGACGACGAGACCCTCGTCAGGTACATCGACCGATTCCTCATGTTCTACATCCGTACCGCAGACCGGCTCCAGCGCACCGCTCCGTGGCTCGAAGCCCTCGACGGCGGGCTCGAGCATCTCGCGGATGTCGTGTGCAACGACAGTCTCGGCATCGCCGCGGACCTCGAGGCTGCGATGGCCAAGCACGTCGCCGGATACAAGGACGAATGGGCCGGCGTGCTCGAAGACCCGGAGAAGCTGGCGCGGTTCGTGTCGTTCGTCAATGCGCCGGAGGAAGCAGATCCGACGGTGCGGTTCGACGAGTCCGGCAAACGCAAGGTTCCGGTGCTGGTGGGGATGCCGGGTGTCCGGCCGGTCGAGTCCCGCTGAAGGCGCTGTATCACCCGGGGAAGCTGTATTACCCGGCGGGAATCGGAGGGTAACGCATCCGAAACACCCGGTCGCCAGAATGCAGGACAGCAGTAGCGAGAAGGAGTACCAAGATGACGGTCATCGAGACGCACAATGCAGGGGGGTCGGCACGCGCGAGCGTGTTCGACGGTCGGCTGGAATGGACCTCGGCTTGCCCGCTCAGCAATCTCATCCCCGGCCTCGGCGTGGCGGTGCTGCTGCGCGGCGGGGAGCAGGTGGCCCTGTTCCTGCTGGACGACGGCTCGTTGCGCGCCGTCGGCAACATCGACCCGTTCGGATGCGCCGCGGTGATGTCTCGGGGCATCGTGGGCGACCGTGGCAGCGAACCCACCGTCGCGTCACCGCTCCTCAAGCAGGTTTTCTCGCTGGACGACGGTCGCTGCCTGGATGACCCGTCGGTGCGGTTGCCCGTCTACGACGTGCGGGTGTGGGCGGGCGTCGTGCAGATCCACAGTCAGTTTCCCCGTTCCGGCGGCCAGCACGGCCCGGCCGGTACCGGCGTGGCTTCGTGAGCCACGAGAATGCGCCGCTGCGCGGATTCACCATCGGCGTCACGGCGGCACGGCGTGCGGAGGAATTCGCCACGCTTCTCACCCGCCGCGGTGCGGAGGTGGTGCACGCGCCGGCCATCCGCATCATTCCCCTGTCGGACGACACCGAGCTCGAGCGCGTCACGCGCAGTATCGTTGCCGATCCGCCGCACATCACGGTCGCGACCACCGCGATCGGGTTCCGCGGCTGGGTAGGGGCGGCGGACGGTTGGGGTCTGTCCGAGGAACTCTCCCGGGCGCTGTCGCGCAGCCGCATCCTCGCCCGCGGCCCGAAGGTCACCGGCGCGATCCGCGCCGCCGAACTTCGCGAGGAATGGTCGCCGGCATCGGAATCGTCCGCGGAAGTACTCGAACATCTCCTGGCGGAAGGTGTCGACGGCCTGCGCATCGCGGTGCAGTTGCACGGTGAACGCACCGAATGGGAACCTGGCGCAGACATGTGCGAGGTACTGCGCGCGGCAGGAGCCGATGTCATCGCCGTCCCCGTCTACCGATGGACTCCCCCCGAAGACCCGGCCGTCCTGGACCGCATGATCGAGCAGATCGCCGACTACGGCCTCGACGCGGTCAGCTTCACCAGTGCACCGGCCGTGGCGTCGATGCTGATGCGGGCCAAGGAAACCGGCACGCTGGAACTGATGCTGCGCGCGCTGCGTACCGGGGTGGCCGCGGTATGCGTGGGACCTGTGACGGCCGCGCCCCTCGTCGAACTCGATGTGCCCGTCACGATGCCGTCCCGGGCCCGCCTCGGGTCGCTCGCTCGCCATCTCGCCGAGGAATTACCCCGCCGCGCCCTCCGCATCGAAGCGGGGGGTCACGAACTCGGACTGCGCGGCCGGTGCGTGATGGTCGACGACGGGATGCGCTGTCTCGCTCCCGCGGGTATGGCACTGCTCCGCACCCTCGCGGCGCGACCCGGACGTGTGGTGCCTCGGGAGGAACTGCTCGCTGCTCTCCCCGGTGGCGGGGGCGACACCCACGCCGTCGAAACCGCCGTCGCCCGACTGCGCGCGGCGCTCGGGGCCCCGGCCATCGTGCAGACCGTCGTCAAACGCGGTTACCGCCTGGCGGTCGATCCGGAAGGAATGTAGGACATGACCGATCCCGCCCTGCTGCTCGTCGCACACGGCACCCGCAACCCGCGCGGCGTCGAAATGATCGCGCGCCTCGCCGATTCCGTGTCGCGCCGGGTCGGGGCGACCCGCGTCGCCTTCGTCGACGTCCTCGGCCCGTCGCCCGCCGAGGCGCTGCGCGATGCCACGCGTCCCACCGTGCTCGTTCCGGCATTTCTCGCGTCCGGATACCACGTGCATACCGACGTACCGCGTGAGGTGGCCGACAGTGGCCATGATGCGGTCTCGATCACCCCCGCGCTGGGGCCGGATCCGGTGCTCGCCCGCGTCCTCCTGCAGCGCTTGACCGAAACCGGATGGCGCCCCGGAGATGCGGTGGTTCTCGCCGCCGCCGGATCGTCCGATCCGCGGGCGCTGCGCGATGTGCGCCACGCGGCGCGGATGTTGTCGGCGCTCGTGCGCTCGACCGTCCGCGTCGGCTACGTCGCCACCGGCGAGCCGCGCGTCCCGCACGTGGTGGCCTCGCTCCGGGAACAGGGCGCGCGACGGGTGTTCATCGCGTCGTATCTGCTCGCGGAGGGACTGTTCCATACGCGGCTCCAGGATGCCGGGGCCGATGGTGTCTCGGCTCCGCTGGGGGTGACCGATTCGGTGGTCGATCTCGTCGCCCGCCGCTATTTCACGGCTGCGCGGGAACGGGTGTCCAGCCGATCAGTTCGGTAGCGGGACGAGTTCGACAGGATCGTCGTCGGTGGCGCCCGGTGGCACCACCGCGATAGCGCCGCGTCCGATCAGACCGGCGAGATGAGCGGTTCGAATTGCGTTGTCGCACAGCCAGCGGCCGTCCTCGAGTTGACGTGCCGGAAGGAGCCGGGTGATGTCGCCGGCAACCTCCGACGCATTCGCGAGCGGCGCGCGCAGCGGCGGAGCAGGGTTTCGGCCGGTGCGCCCGTCGATGATCGCGGGCAGCATCACGAGCAGTGTCGCCACCGCGGCCACCGGGTTGCCGGGCAATCCCAGGACCGCACGCCCGTCGGGCAGGACCGCGGCCACCTGGGAACCGCCGGGTTTGCAGCGCACCCGCTCGACGACGACGCGTGCACCCGCCCGGCCGAGCGCGCCCCGGAGATGATCGGCGGCCCCGCCGCCGGTGGCCCCGACGATGACGAGCGCATCGGCCCGGACGGTGCTGCGCAGCAGGGTGTCGAAGCCGTCGACGGTGTCGCGCAGGTGCGCCTCGCTGCTCACTTCGGCACCGCACCACTGCAGGAAACGCTGCAGCACAGGCCCCAGCGAATCGCGGGTCTGGCCTTCGCGCAGCGGCCCACTGCGCCGGATCTCGTCGCCACTGACAACTACGTGGACCCGCACCGGTCCGCGCACTTCCACGTGTGTGACCTCACCGCTCGCTGCGACCGAGACGACCGCGGGCGTGACGGCGGTACCGGCCTCGGCGAGCACGAATCCCGGCTGCCAGTCTTCGCCGCGGCTGCGGGCGTCGTCGCGCACCGGAGCGTCCGGCAATCTGGTGACCAGATTCTCGGTCACGCGGACGTGCTCGTCGCGGACCACGGCGGTCGCCCCGGACGGCAGGTGCGCTCCCGTCGCGATCCGTGCGGCTTCGCCGTCGTGGAGGACGAAACCGCCGCCGGCACCGGCGGCACGCACTTCCGTGCGCAGCGCCCAGGGGCCGCTGCCGGCCACCGCGTATCCGTCCATCGCGGAGGTCGCCACCGGCGGTAGTGCCTCGGCGGCCACGAGCGGGGCGGCAAGTGTCGCGCCGAACGACTCGGACACTGGAACCGAACGAACCGGTAAGAGTTGCAACGCTTCCCGGACCAATCGGCGGGCATGATCCGGATCGGCTGCGACGGTGCCGTGATCGTGCGCGGCGCGGACTGCGCGCAGGTCTTCGGGTGTGTCGCAGTCGGCGGTCCCGGGCACCGCGACCGTGACGTAGCGTTCGGGCAGCAGCGCCTTCATCGGCTGGTTGACGACGCTTCCGCCCAGCGCGGAGAGCCGCGCGGCGAGGCAGTGGCCGTGCCACACCGCGAGCAGGAACTGCAGCCGTCCGTCGTCGTCCACCGCGAATGCGGCTTCGGCCTCGGGATCGGCGCTCAGCGCCTCGAGGAGCGTGACAACCGTGCGGGCATCGACGAACGGCAGATCGGCAGCCAGCGTCACCACGAACTCGGCGGAGGGGTCGGCGGCGGCGAGCGCGGCCACCGGGCCCGATCCTTCCGGGTGTTCCTGCACCTGGACGATCGTGGGACCGAGGGTGTCCCGATGCGGCCCGACCACCGTGACGCGCGCGCATCCGGAGACGGCGGCGAGTGCGGTGTCGAGCATGCGCCGTCCTCCGACGACGAGGGCGGGCTTGTCGACTCCGCCCATTCTCGCGCCGCGCCCTCCGGCGACGATGACGGCTTCGACGTCGGTCAGCGTGGTCATGTGTCCATGCTGCCGCACCGGTGTCCGGACGGTGCGGTGGATACCCGAACGGTCAGCCGCGGGTGCTGCGCGGCGGGCCGTCGAGTCCGCATCGCCCGCCGCGGGCGGTCTCGATCACGGTCCACGAGCCCGCGGACAAGGCGAGTGCGGACAGGACGATCAGCAGAGTGAGCACGAGAACGATTGTGGCGCCGAATTGGATCGCGCAGAGCAGTCCTCCCTGGCAAAGTGGACTGGATGGAGCCCGTGTCCCCAGGACCGGGAGCTGCGACAGCACGGCTGGGTGGCCACCCGCCACGGTTCCGGCACCTATGTCGCGGCACCGGCCGGGCGGGTGCCGCGGGGTGATGCGCTGCGCGGTGCCGGTGGCCCACTCGATCTCGGCGTTGCCGCACCGCGGGCGTCGCCCTACCTCGGTCCGGCCTACGAACGTGGCCTGAAACACTTCGGGCTGCACACGGACTCCCACGGCTACGTCCCGGACGGGCTACCCGCACTCCGGCGGACGGTTGCGGCGCGGTACACCGCACGGGGATTGCCCACCGACGCCGAGCAGGTGCTCGTCACCGCCGGTGCCGGCGACGCGCTCGATGTCGTCCTCCGCACACTCCTGGTGCCGGGTTGCCGGGTCCTGCACGAACATCCCAGCTATCCGGAGGGACTGGATGCGATCACAGCGATCGGCGGAACCCCCGTGCCCGTCGCGGTCGACGCGGCACACCCGGCCGGAATCGTCGCCGCCGTCGACCGGGTCGCGCGACAGCACGCGCCGACCATCGCGTACCTGATGCCGGACCATTCCAATCCGTCCGGCACCACGCTCGACCTCGCCACCCGGCGGGCCCTCGCGGCGACCCTCGCCCGCCACCACATCATCGCCGTGATCGACGAGGTCACGGCGGAACTGGGCACCGGCGGCGACACGGAACCGTTCGGTGTGCGTGTGCCGGAACTGGAAACCGGATCCGATGGTGATCCGGTATCCCCGCCGGTGGTGGTGTGACCGGTCAGAAGCGGTGGCGCGCACGCGCCAGATCCACCCTGTCGTCGCGGAGTGGCGTGCCCTCGAGCGCGAGCCGCGACAGCTGGCGATGCGCCAGGTGCGCGGTGGGCTTCCCGGACGCGGGCACCACACGGTGCCACGGCAGGTCCGCGGTGTCGGTCCGCATGATCCAGCCGACGGTGCGGGCACTGGACAGCCCCGCCGCCGCGGCGATGTCGCCGTAGGTCGCGACCCGACCGACGGGAATGGACGCGACGAGCTCGCGCACACGCTCGATCTGCTCGTCGGTCGTGGTTGCCATCTACAGCACCGCCCGGATGACGGCCGCGCTCTCGGCGGGCCGTGCCTGCTCGATCATGTGATCGCAGTCGAATTCGACCATTGTCAGGTTCGCGCCGAGTCGTGCCGTGAGCGCGTCACGGAACCGCTCGGTCGTGTACGGCGGTTGTACTTTTCCCGCACGGACCAGGCACGTCGGAATGTGCGCGGGGGGCAGTACGGGCTCGCGCGCCAGTTCGCCCCACGACGCGACGAGTGCCGGCACGCACACACGCCAGCCCACCCGTCCCGACCCGGTTCCGACGAGGTGCTCCGCGATCTCCGCGTCGAGCAGCTCGTCCGCGACCTCACTCCAATCGCCGTGCACCTTCTCGGACCGGGCCTCCGCCGCGTCGGTGTAGTCGGGGTAGCGGTAGGTCAGGTCCGCGATCTCTAGCATCCGATCGGCGGGCAGCCCGATCGCCGGATCGAGCAACACGAGCGCGCGCACGCGCTCCGGAGCCGCCACCGCGAGGTGCAGCGCCAGCGCGCCACCGAACGAATGCCCCACCACCGTCACAGGCCCCGAGGTATGTGCGTCGAGCACGCCCAGGAGGTCCTGGACGTGGGTTTCGAAGTTCCAGGGCGGGATCCAGGGTGATCGGCCGTGACCGCGCAGATCGGGCGCAACGACGCGGACGTCCGGCAGGTGTCGTTCGGCGAGGTACTGCCACCGGCGACCGTGCCCGGTCAGTCCGTGCAGGGCGAGCAGTTGCGGGCCGTCGTCCGGTCCGAACAGCCCGGTGTGCAGCGATGACGATGCGGATGCGCTCACGCCCACAACTATCGCAGTCGCCGTGAGCGGTCGGGACAGCCGGTAGCGGGACGAACCTGTCGGACCCGTCTGGTCGAATGGGCGCATGATCGACGCCGACCTGCGCTCTCCCGACCGCCCGCGCCGCCCTGCTGCGCGCCTGGTCCGGCGACCGGACGACGCAGCGGTCACGCGTAGCTGGCCCGACGACGTGCGGCAGGTGTTCGCCGATGCTCCCCCGATGCCGCAGTGGCGTCCGTGGCAGGTTCTCGGCGGTCCCGGTACAGGCAAGACCTCGTTGCTCGTCGATCTTGCCGTGCACCGCATCGCCTCCGGCGCCGAGCCCGAGTCGGTGCTGGTCCTGACGCATTCGCGCCGTGCCGCGACGGTCGTCCGCGAAGCGATCACCGCGGGGCTGCTGCGCGCGGGCGTCACCGCCGGGCCACGCGCGACGCGCGAACCGCTGGTGCGCACCGTCCACTCGTACGCGTTCGCGGTACTGCGGCTGCAGGCGTCGGCGCACGGCAACCCGCCCCCTCGCCTGATAACCGGAGCCGAACAGGACGCGGTGCTACGCGAACTACTGCGCGGCGACATCGACGACGGTGCGGCGATGTGGCC
>NZ_JAUZMZ010000127.1:0-14287 GCF_036327435.1 Rhodococcus chondri
TGACGTCGAGGTTGTTGGCCTTGCCGTAGGCGTGGACCATCTTCCATCGCGGACCGTACAGGTCGGCCTCGGAGATGACGCTGTCGCTCGGCGCAGCCATCGGGCGCTGCCGGTAGGCGAACGGTTTTCCTTGCCACTCGATTTCGGGAACGGCGATGTCGAGGTCCGAGACCGAGCCGTCGACCGACCAGGCGCCGTCGGCGACGTCGGCGACGATCTTGAGCGCGACGACGCAACCCGACGCGCGCGAGAGTGCGACCCCGTGCAGGCCCATCGTGACGATCTCGGCGGCGTTGCGCGGAAACAGCACCGGGATGCCGAGGGCGGCGAGGGACCGCTCGCTCACGGCCGGGACCGTCGACGACTTGGACGCCGGGTCGTCGCCGACCATGAGCAGCACACCGCCGTTGGGATCGACGCCGTACATATTGGCGTGGCGCAGCGCGTCGGTGGCGCGATCCAGGCCCGGTCCCTTGCCGTACCAGACACCGACGACGCCGTCGTGGGTCGGTGTGCCCGCGCCGAGTTGTCCCTGGCTGCCCCACACCGATGTCGCAGCGAGTTCCTCGTTGAAGCCGGGCACGAAGGTGATGTCGTGTTCGGCAAGGACCTTCGGCATGCCGTGCAGCAACTTGTCGAGGCCGCCGAGGGGGCTTCCGGGATATCCGGAGACGAAGGTGGCGACCCGGCGTCCGTCGCGGATGTCGCGCACGTGCTGTTCGACGAGTTGCCGCGCGATCGCCTGGACGCCGGTGAGCAGTACCGTGCCCGAGCCGGAGCGGTACCGGTCTCCCAGGTCGTAGGGAACGCGTTCGCTTTCGCGGATCGCGGTTTCCGTCATCGCACACCACCGTTCGTTCGCTTGCGACATCGGTTGTGCCGTGTCGCTCGGATCACATCATTCGGTGTAGCAATAGTCGTCTGAGCTGATTGAAACAGTCAACAAGAGATTTCTAAACACAACATTCTGATCAGGTGTGACGCACGACACACCAGCTCGGTGTGCAGAGTGCTCAGCCGGAGCGGGTTTGACCATTCGTTAAGCAAGGCTTACCTTCATAGCGTCCGCGTTCGTCGATGAGCCCAGCGCTCCCAGCCGGAAGAAGCCTGTGCCTGCACCCGACAGCTCTCTCACCACCGCTCCCCTGCCGCCCGCGCGCACTCCCACCACGATCGCGCCCGTCCTCCACGTCTCCATGGGCTCCGACAATCTCGCCGGAACCGCCGAGGATGATCCGCGCGTGGGCCGGGTGGACCTCTACCGGCTGCCCCTCACGGACCTGACCTCCGTCCGCGGCCTGATCATCGGAGGCGGAACCGACCAGATCTTCCTCGAACGCCACCGAGAGTTGCTCACCGCGTTCGTCACCGCGGGAGGCCGCGTCGCGGTCATGGGGCACGCGCTCACCGATTTCCTTCCCGGACTCGGTGTCTGGCGCAAGCTCGCGTACACCGGCCCGAAAGATCTCGCGATCACACTCGGCGATCCACACCCGGTCTGGGACGGCGTGGATCCCGCCGACCTGAGCTCTCGCAGTGGCGTGACCGGGTTCTACGCCCGCGGTTACCTCGACAAGATCCCCGAAGACGCAGTCGTCACCACCCGCATCGGACGGCACGCGCTCCCCCTCGACTACGTCTATCCGCTGGGCGAGGGCCAGGTGCTCGCGCACGGCGGTAACGACCTCACCGGCTGGAAGAACGACCCGAACAGCTCCTCCCGGCTGACCGTGCAACTGATCGATTGGCTGATGCAGCGATGACAACCGTCGAACCCTTCTCCCGCACCGACCGCGCCCCGCAGCGCGGCCGCCGCCTCGCCATCGTCCACGGGGGTTCCTACTTCCACCTCCAGACGATGAAGGACCCGGCGGTACTCGCCTACCAGCCGGACTTCCTCTACCTTCCCGACCTGCAACCCGGCGACCTGGACGAGTACGACGCCGTCGTCGTCGGGGATCGGCTGCACCCGGAGTTGGTCGCGCGCAACGCCGCACAGTTCCGTTCCGTGGCCGAGCGCGGCGCAACACTGGTTGCGCTCGGCGAAAGCGGCGCCCACACTTGGCTTCCCGGCGTGCACTGGGAACCGCGACCGACGAACTTCTGGTGGTGGCTGACGAAGGAGGATCCGATGATCCGCACCCGCAGCCACGGCCACGAATCGTGGCGGTACCTCACGAGCAAATCCGTGATCTGGCACCACCACGGCATTCTCAACACCGACGCGGACGTGGTACCGCTGCTGGTGTCCGAAGAACCCGACAGCGACGGCACCGTCCGCGATGCCGGCATGATGCTGTACGAAGACACGGTCACCACACCCGGCCGCATCATCGTCACCACACTGGATCCGATGTACCACCACGGCAGCAACTTCATGCCGGGCGCCACTCGCTTCTTGTACGCACTGCTGCGCTGGATCGACAACACCTGAGGACGTCGGATACGTGACCCCGCCGTCCCGCTCCGGTCCGGCGGTGGGTCCGGCGATCCTACGAAGTTTCCGAATCCTTCAAGGTATGGGCGACAAGCGCATTGGCGTGTCCGTGTCCCATGCCGTGCTCGGCTTTCAGCCAGTTCACCAGCTCCATGTGCTTGCTGTGTCCGGAACCGCGGATCAATGTCTTCCATTCCTCGATAGGGCGGCCGTACTTCTTTTCGATGGACGGAAAATACGATTCGGGGCCCTTGACGGTGTCGCTCATGGTCGGAAAGTAGCCGACGTGTCCGACAATTACGGTCGAAATCGCCGCATCCATCGCGAGGCGAGCGCGGTGACCACCGCGACCGCGGTTCCTCCGACTGAGCAGCCCACCACAAGCAGGAGCAGGCCCACGCCCCACAACCCGGTCTCGTCGGCTGCCGCCGCGTCGCGTCCCCACGCGAATGCGAATCCTGCGGTCGCGCACGCGACCACTGCCCCGGCAGGCCCCGTCGCGCACCTCACCGCCAGACATCCGAGGACGACGATCGCGATGAGCGTGGCAGCGCACGCGACCACCTGCGCCGGCGAGTACGGACCCTCGACACGGCCGTCGGGCAGTCGCCGGTAGCCCGACTCCCATCCCAGCCAGGCGACCCAGGTCAGCGCTGCCGACACGGTCACCGACAGCAGAACCAGGGTGGTACGGACAGCCGACGGCATGAGCAGAACCGTACCGGCCGACGGCCGTCCACGTTCCGTCAGGAGACGACGTCGTACACCTCGTCGGCGGGCGCGGCCAGGAGCCGGTCGGCCATCTCCTGTTTGAGCACCGTCAGGCGCTGCTCCTCCGCCTCGCTGCGAGCGGTCTTGCGACCGAGGGAGATGAATTCGTCGGTGACGAAGCCCTCCCGCACCTCGAGTCGCACGGTGCTGCCGCGATAGGTCAGTTCGAACACGTACCGCTCGAGTGTCTCGCCGCGGTCGGTCCGCTCGAGTGCCGAATCGACGGTGAACCGCCCTTCGGTCACCGCCCGGGTGACGGCCTCGAACGTGTCGCGCACGCCCGGGCCGCGATGCGCGGTGGTCACCGAGATCTCGCGGCGCTCGGCCGGGCCGCCGGGGCTCAAGGCCGGGAGGGCACGTTCGAGCACCTTCACGGCATGCGCCACACCACCGGGGAATCCGGGGCCGTGGTACTTCATGATGTCGTCGAGGGTGTATTCGATGAGTGTTCCGCTGTCGGCGATCCGTATTGCTGAGGTCATGTCGGGTTCTCCTTGTTCGTTCGGTGGGTTGTGTTCATTCAGTGGGCGCCGGTCGCGGCGGCCACGAGGGCTGCGGTGTACTGGTGTGAGGGGTTGGCGAGAACTGTTGCGGTGCTTCCTGTTTCCACGATTCTGCCGTCGCGCATCACCACGATGCGGTCGCAGCTGTGTCCCGCGAGGGCAAGGTCGTGGGTGATGTGGACAACGGCGAGGCCCTGGGTCCGCGCGAGTTCGGTCATCAGGTCGACGATTTCCAGGCGCAGCGACGCGTCGAGGCCGCTGGTCGGTTCGTCGGCGAGCAGGAGCCGTGGCCGGGTGACCAACGCCCTCGCGAAGGCGACACGCTGCCGCTGGCCGCCCGACAACTCGTGCGGATAGCGGGCCGCGAAGTCCGTGGCCGGCGCGAGCCGCACGGCCTCGAGCGCCTCGAGTACCGCGGCACGCCGGCTGTCGCGGGTGCCGATCCGGTGGATCACCATCGGCTCCGCGACGATCTCACCGACCCGCAGTCCCGGTGGTAGCGACGCGTACGGGTCCTGGAACACCAGGTGCATGCCGCGGCGCAGAGCCCTGCCACGTCGCCGGGCAGCTGCAGTCAGGTCGATACCGTCGAATCGGATACTGCCCGCGGTCGGAGTCACGAGCCCGGCAACCGCGCGCGCGACGGTCGACTTCCCGGCTCCGGACCCACCGACGAGTGCGACCGATTCACCGGCAGCCACCTGCAGGTGCACGCCGTCGACGGCCGGTACCCCGTTGTAGACCACCGACAGAGAAGCGATCTCGAGCAGCGCACTCATCCGGTCACCTTCTGCAGAACGGGTACCAGGCGCGGCGCAGACTCGACGAGCCGGCGCGTGTACGGATGCTGCGGCTCGGTGGTGATCTGCCGAGTCGTGCCGATCTCGACGAGTTCACCGTCCTTCATCACCGCGATGCGGTCGGCGATGCGTTCGATGACGGGCAGGTTGTGCGTGACGATCAGCAACGCGAGCGCATGGCGGGTCCGCAAGTGGTCGAGCAACGCGAGCACTTCGGCTTCGCGGAGCACGTCGAGACCGCTGGTGGGCTCGTCGGCGACGATGACGTCCGGTTCATTGGCCAGCGCCATCGCGATGACGACGCGCTGACGCATGCCGCCGGACAGTTGGTGTGGATAGGCATCCACACGGTCGGTGCCGAGGCCGACCTGCGTCAGCAGTTCGAGAGTCCGCTCCCGCGCCTCGCCGCGCGGGCACGAGCGGTGTGCGAGAACGGCCTCGTCGAGCTGGGATCCGATGGTCCGTACCGGGTTCAGCGCGCTGAGTGCTTCCTGGGGAATGAGGGAGATCCGGTTGCCGCGCATCGCACGGAGTTCCGCGGACGGCATCGTCGCGACTTCTCGGCCCGACACCAGCACACCACCGGACGCGATGTGCGCTGCGGGAGGCAGGAGTCCCAGGACTGCGGCGGCGACCGTGGACTTGCCGCTCCCCGACTCGCCGACCAGCCCGACGAGCTCCCCGGGGGCGACCGTGAACGAAATGTTGGTGGCGCCGCGACCGTCCCGGCCGTAGACGACGGTGAGGTCGTCGACCACCAGGGGGTCGCGGCCGGCCGACGCAGGCAACTCGAGCGGTGCGGTCGTCCGGACACGCGCGCGTCGGCGCGGGAGGAGGGCAGGGCGCGATCGTTCTTCGATCGCGTTGCCGAGCAGGGCGAATCCGAGGACCGTGACGGCGATCGCCGTGCCGGGCGGTAGCACCCACCACAGCCAGGCATCGGTGAGGAATGCGTTGCGCGAGTGGGCCATCGACAGCATCGATCCCCAGCTGGCCTCGGAGATGTCGCCGAGACCGAGGAACGCCAGCGACGCCTCGAGCAGAATCGCAGTCTTCACCGTGAGCACGAACTGCGGAATCACGAGCGGCACGACGGCGGGAAGAATGTGCCGGCGCAGCACATACAGCGGTCCGGCGCCCATGGCCCGTTCGGCCTGAATGTAGTCGCGTTCGCGCAGCGTGAGCACCTGTGCGCGCAGTTCACGGGCCAGCCCGGCCCACAGCACCCCCGAGATCACCATGATCCGAGTGGTCAACCCCGGACCTGCAAAGACCCCGATGACGATCGTCAACGGCAGCACCGGCAACGACAGCACGACATCGACGATCCGCATGAGAATCGTGTCCACCGCGCCGCGCCCATAGCCCGCGACGACGCCGACCGCCGTGCCGAGCGCGGTCGCGACGAGGGCCGCGACGATCCCGACGAACATGGAGATCCGAGCGCCGTGGACGAGCATCGACAGCAGGTCGTGGCCGACATCGTCGGCCCCGAGCCAGTGCGCCGCGGACGGACCCGCGAACGGGCGGGCGACGCGCTCGGCCGGGTCGTACGACGCAAGCCACGGTGCCGCGATCGCGCACACCAGCAGCGTCCCCAGGATGACCGCACCGACGAGCGCGAGGCGCTGTGACCGGGTCTTCGTACCGAGAACGGTCATGCGGGCACTCCTTCCGGGACTTTGCCCGCGGCGCGGTCCTTGCGCACTCGCGGGTCGAGCAGCGGGTAGGTCAGATCGGCGAGGAGGTTCGCCACCAGGATGCCGACGGTCGCGAGCAGGAAGGCGCCCTGCAGCAGGGGGTAGTCCCGTGCGGTGACCGCGTCGAAGGTGAGTTTGCCCAGCCCCGGATACGCGAAGACCGATTCGACGACGACGGCGCCCGAGAGCAGCACACCGATCGTGAGGGAGAGCGTCGTATAGACCGGCAACAGCGCGTTGCGCAGAGCGTGACCTACAGCGACACGGTATTCACCGAGCCCCTTGGCGCGGGCGAGACGAATGAACGGTTCGTCGAGCACACCCACCATCGACGCGCGGGTCATGAGGAAGAACCCTCCCACGCCGGCGATGGTCAAGGTGGCGACCGGCAGGACCATGCGGGAGGCGACTTCGGCGAGCCATTCGACACCGGTCGCGTGGATCGCGGCCGCCCCGTACGAGGGGAACCAGCCGAGACTCACCGAGAACACGGAGATGAGGATCATGCCGATCCAGAATCCGGGCAT
Organism: Rhodococcus chondri; assembly: GCF_036327435.1. NCBI lineage: Bacteria > Bacillati > Actinomycetota > Actinomycetes > Mycobacteriales > Nocardiaceae > Rhodococcus > Rhodococcus chondri. The sequence continues at coordinate 6,739 of NZ_JAUZMZ010000127.1, forward strand.
CGAGTCGAGCGCGAGAACGGTGACGACCGTACCGGTTTCCTTCGCGGTGCCGCGCCGCCAGGCGGCCCACGTCCCGAGCAGGCTGCCGACGACGAATGCGAGCACGGTTGCGATGCCGACGAGGGCGACGGTCCAGGGCAGCTTGTCCCACAGCACATCCACGACCGGCCGGTTGTGCTGCACGGAGGTCCCGAGGTCTCCGTGCAGCAGACCGGACCAGAACGAGACGTACTGCTCGAGAACCGGCCGATCGAGTCCGTATTCCGCGCGCATCTGCTCGAGGTACACGGGGTCGAGCGACTGCTGGTCGCCGCCGTAGAGGTAGTCGACGGGATCTCCCGGCGCCAGTTGCGGCAGCGCGAAATTCAGTGTCACCGCGGCCCACAGCACAAGGGCGTACTGTCCCGCTCGGCGAAGGACGCTCATCAGTCCTGCGGCGCTTGCGCGTCGGCGGCTTCGACGACATCGGCGGGCAGGAAGGACCACTTGTGGACGATGCCGTATCCGGGGGTCTCGATCCAGCCGGCGAAGGTGTCGGCGCGATAGGCCCACGCTTCGTCGGGGTAGTACAGGGCGATCGCGGTGGGCTGACGGTTGAACAGCTTCTGCATTTCCTGCATGGCCGCGATGCGCGATTCGTTGGTTTCGGTGGCGCGCCACTTCTCGTACAGGGCGTCGAACTCGGGGTATGTCAGATCGGGGTGCTGCCACAGGTAGCCCGAGCGGTGCGACATGATGAACTGCGTCGAGTCGGCCACGGCGTGCGGGCTGTTGGTGGCGACGAGCAGATCGTAGTTCTTCTTCGACGACGCGTCCGAGAGCGAACCCGCATCGAGCGGCGTGACAGCGACGTCGATGCCGACCTCTCCGAAGTCTTCGGCGAGCAGTTCGGCGGCCCGGACATGCGGCGCGTTTCCGCCGTTGACGACCAATGTGAACGTGACGTCCTCGCCGGCCGGGTTCTCGCGGCTGCCGTCACCGTCGGTGTCGGTCCAGCCGAGAGAGTCGAGCAGAGTATCGGTCTGCCCGGGGTCGTACGGGGTCGAAGCGTCGGGATCGGCGAACGGTGCGTCGGGGTGCACGTAGCCCTGGGCACCGGGACGGCCCTGTCCGAGGCCGACGGTCTCGAGCATCTGGTCACGGTCGACGGCGAAGTTCAGCGCGGCCCGGAAGTCTGCCTGAGCGAACGGTTCACGAGTGAAGTTGAGTTTCAGTTCGGGGTAGCTCAGCGGCGCGGCGGTCACGACGTCGATGTCGTTCGATGCCGTGAACTGATCGACCAGCTCGGGGGTCAGTGCCCTGTCGGCAGCGTCGATCTGTCCGGAGCTCAGAGCGGTGAAGGCGGCGGAGGAGTCGGCGATCACCGGCATGACGAGTTCGTCGACGGTCGGGGTGCCCGCGAAGTAGGCGGGATTGGCCTCGAAGCGGTATCCGGTGGTGGGACTGTAGTCGACGAGTTTGTACGGCCCGGTGCCGATCGGGTAGTCGGTGACATCTTTCGCCTTCGCCGGGTCGATCTTCGACCAGTAGTGCTCGGGCAGCACCGGAAGGTCGGCGAGGGTCACGGTGCCGAGTTCGGGGCACGAGTAGTCGCACACGAATCGCACCGAGTTCGGGCCTGTCGCTTCGACGGTCGAGATCGACGGGGTGTCGTTGACGTGATGGGTGAAGCGTCCCGTCGGGGCGGCGTGCATGAAATGGAAGCTGAAGACGACGTCTTCTGCGGTGAATGCCTCGCCGTCGTGCCAGGTGACGTCGTCGCGCAGGTCGACATCCCAGGTGGTCGCGTCGACCTGCCGCACGCCGGTGGCGAGCCACGGCTGCGGGTCGGCGACGTACGGCGACGGCGCGAGGAGCTTGTCGTAGACGAGTTCGGTCATCTGATCCGTCTGGCCGGCGAAGATGTTGACCGGTCCGCTGTCCTTCGACAGGGCGATGGTGAGAGAGTCCGCGGTGTCGGGCCCGCCGCCGGTCGCCGCCGGGCCGGAGGAACCGCATGCGGCGGCGAGAAGCGCCGGTACGAGAACCACTGGAAGGGCGTGCATACGCCGGTTGCTGAGGGTCACGGGCATCACATTCTCTTAAGCCTGCTTTGGCTAACCTAATTTTGGTTAGCCAGACCTTATAGCAAGGTGAGGGAAACGATCAATCCACCCCTAACCGCAGCGCACGAGGGTCGCAGCATCGAAAACCGACTTGCACACCGGTGTACCATCTATGACGTAACACACACTTCGCCGACAGCCACGGCGAGAGCATGGACGATGCGCTAGGGTTTCACCCCCGTCCGGTATGCCTCTTTGCAGGGGGTCCCGCCCGCCGATGCGCATCCGGCCTTCGCGTGTAGTTGTTCCACGCCGACCGGCCGACGACCGCCGGGCCACCGCGCCGGGCAGAGCACTCGAATAGCGAAAACGTCTCCGAAAGGAGGCCGTCATGCGTACGACCCTTTCGGCCGCGGCGTGTGCCGCCGCCGGCGCCCTGCTCCTGAGCCCCCTGGCCGCGGGGGTGGCCACCGCCCAACCCGGCCCACACGTCGTGGGCATGTCCCAGGAACAGGCCACCACCACATTGAGAGAGGCGAACGTCCCCTATCGCATCATCAACCGCGCCGGCAGCACGATGCAGGACTGCCGGGTCACCGAGCAACGCGATCTCGGGTACGACGTCGAAGTCAGCTACGACTGGGACGGTAAGGAGTGGGACAAGATCGAGACCAAGGTGTGGCGCGGCATCGGCCTGACCATCTTCTGCAACTGACTGCCGCACGGCCGGCGGCCGGTTTCCCGTGCCGCCGGCCGGGGCAGGTTCAGAGCTCGCGGAAGCGCGGGATCAACTGCTCGGCAACGTGCTTCGCCTCGTCGATCAATGGCCACCCGGCCAGGATCAGCGTGGTCAGCCCGGTCTTGTCGCGCAGCGTGCGCACGTGTCCGGTGATCTCGTCCGGCGTTCCCGCGTAGTACACGGCCGACGAACCGGTCGCGAAGATGTCCAGGGGCGACCATGCCGTGATGCCCGCGTACAGTCCGTCGCCGAGATAGAGATCCTGCGGTTCGGGAAGCTTGCCGGCATTGATCGTGTCGACCCATCCCTGCCGCTGGGCGTCTCTCGCCGTGAACGTCTTCAGGTCCTGGCGGCCGCCGGTACGGCGACGGACGGCCTGGTCGAGCACCTCGCTGATCCGGTCGATTCCGGTCTTCTCGAACAGTGAACGGAACCGATCGAGCGCCTCGGCCTGCGTCGGCCGCACGATGACGCCGGACAGCGCCCCGAAATCGGTGTATGCGCGCTCGTCGACGGCGGCGGCCTCACGCGCCGCGGTGAATTTCGCGTCGACGAAGGCGGTCTCGCGCAACATGATCAGGTAGGCATCGAGGACTTTGCCCGCGTTCTGCAGCCCGGCCGGGGAATCACCGGTGCCCCAGAGGGGTACCGCGTGGCCGCCGGCGGGGGGATCGATGCGCAGGGGCGTGTTCGGGAAGTTCGATTCCGTTCCCTCGGCGTAGAGGCGACGGAAATCGGCCCAGTACTGCTCCCCCAGTTCGTAGCGTCGATCGTGCTCGACGTTCATGTCGTACTTGGTGAGGATGTTCTCGCGCCCGTTGACGGAGTTGATCATCAATCTGCCGCCGCTGAACGCGTCGAAGGTGAGCGCCTTCTCGGCGAGCAGGCGCGCGGGAGTCATGTTGGCGTAGACGGCCACCAGAAACTTCATCCGGCTGGTGTGGGCTGCGGCCCACGTCGCGGAGACGAACGGATCGTTGGGCCAGGTCGCGACGAGTGCGCCGTCGAAGCCACCGTCGTCGATGGTTTTCGCCAGTTCGATCTGCCGTGCTGCGTCGACGGGATACAAGCCGTCGGGAGTCCACGGGTAATCGCCGTCGGCCTGGGTGAGATACCAGAAAGTCTTGATGCCCATCAGTTCTCATCCTTCTCGACGGGGTGGAAAGCTTCGATGCGGGCTCGCGACCGCAGAGTGTCGGTGTCCACTGTGAAAAGCGCATCGAGGTACGCCACCGCGAACGAGCCCGGGCCGGAGGAATTTTCCTCGGCGATCTCGGAGGCGACCGCGACGTGGGTGTGGGCGGCGGCGAGGCCGATCAGCGGCGTGGGCGCCACCGCGAGATACGCGGCGACGAGTCCACCGAGGGAACATCCGGTGGAGGTCACGCGGGGCAGCATCGCGCTGCCACCGGCGATGCGCAGGCCGGCGACACCGCCGTTGCCGTCGCGGCCGACCAGATAGTCGACGGGTCCCGACGCGGACACCGCATCGGCGTGTGTGAGCAGTGCCAGCGCGGAGGGGATCGCGGCGGCGGCCTCGTCGGCGCTGTCCACTCCGCGGGTGTCCCCGCCGCGTCCGGCAAGCGCGATGATCTCGGAGGCGTTGCCGCGGATCGCGGTGGGACGGTACTTCAACAGGTCGGCGGCGAGTCCGGTACGCCACGGGAGACCGCCGACACCGACCGGGTCGAGCACCCACGGTATGCCTGCATCGTGCGCAGCCTCGGCGGCAGCGGTGAACGCGGCCGCCGTCCCATCGTCCGGTGTCCCCAGGTTGATCAGAACGCCCCCGGCGAGGCGCGCAAAACCGCCTGCCTCATGGACGTTGTCGATGTGGGCGTTGCTGGCACCGGCGGCGAGCAGCACGTTGGTCAGGAAGTTCGCGGACACGATGTTCGTCAGGGATTGCACCAGCGGTGTCTGTGCACGCAGCGCGTCGAGGGCCGCGGCGAGATCGTCGAGGGTCGGGGTATTCGGGTGGGTCAACGGGGTTCCTGTCGGAGAAGGTTCGAAAAGGAGTGCGCGGTCAGAACGAGGAACATCGCTTCACGCGTCGGCGCTCCCTTCGGAAATCATCGGCAACGCCGGATCGGCAGCCCATTCCTCGAGGGATCCGTCGTAGACCGCGACACCGTCGTGGCCGGACTGCACCAGCGCGAGGGCTGCCAGGCACGCGGAGACACCGCCGCCGCAGTACAGGACGAGGGGACGCTCCGCACCGGGGAGCGCTGCATCGGTGAGTTCGACAAGTTGTGGCACCGGGCGCAGCACGCCGGCGTCGAGCAGGCTCTTCGCCGGCAGGTTGCGGCTGCCCGGAATGTGTCCACGTCGTGCGTAGCGCGTGGTCGCGGTGCCCGCGAACTGCTCGGGGTCGAGCGCACAGACCAGCGTTCCCGGTGCGCTGCCGGTACCGACGGCGAGGACGTCGTCGCGGTCGCGCCACAGGCCGTGATCGACGAGGTCTGTGCGGGTTTCGGCGCCGGGTCCGCGTTCGCCGCGACCGGAGCCCACGGGCAGTCCGAGCGAGGTCCAGCGCTCGAGGCCACCGTCGAGGACCCGTGCGCGGACTCCGACATTGCGCAGCATCCACCACAGGCGCGCGGCCCACGTCATCGCGCCGTGGTCGTAGACCACGATCTCGGAGTGCGGTTCGACGCCGAGCCGGGCCAGTGCGGCCGCGAGCTGTTCCGGCGCCGGGCGGGTGAAGTGCAGGGCCGTATCCGGGGCACTGAAGTCGCCGAGCAGATCGGCGTGGGCCGAGCCGGGGAGGTGCGCACGCTCCCAGGACGCATATCCCGATTCGGGGCGGTAGTCGCCGTCGAAGCGGGGCTTGGGGAAGGACACGGTGGCGTCGAGAATCGCGTAGGCGCCCGGGTTACCGGCCAGTTCGTCGGCGCCGATCAACGGCGAGCTCTCCTCGATCACCTTGGCGACGCTAAACGACGAATAACGTATACGCAAGTATCCACACGTCGTCGGATGGCATAATCTCTGCGACACCGAGCCGATCGACGGGGAAGACGATGACCGACCAGGACACCAGTGCCGAACTGACGAGTTCACTGCTCGCCGAGCCGCCCACCGGTCGCGACGACCAGACATCCAAGCAGTACCTGCGCCTGCGCGCGGATATCCTCGCCGGCAAGTTCCCGCGCGGCGCGGCACTGCACGAAACCCAGCTCAGCGAGACCTACGGCGCCTCCCGCACTCCCATCCGGGAAGCGCTGAACTGGCTGGCCCACGACGGTCTGCTCGAACGCGCCACCCGCGGGTTCCGGGTTCGCTCCGGCACGCCCGAAGACGTCATCGAAATCTACGCCGCGCGGGTCGCTCTCGAGTCCGAAGCCGCCGGTGCTGCAGCCGTCCGCCACACCGACCTGGACCTGGCGCGGCTCGAGCAGTTACATCGATTCTGTTGCACCGCAACAGAAGACACGGAAGTGCGCAGCGGAAATTTCCGCTTCCACGAGGCGTTGTGGCAGGCCGCGCACAATGCCACCATCACCGCGCTGCTCGTCCGCCTCACCACGCAGCTGCGCATCTACGATTCGGGTCCGCCGTCGAACTACGGCGAAGCCGACCTGCTCAACGACGAGCACACCCGCATCCTCGCGGCCATCCGCGACCGCGACGCGGCGGCCGCCCGAGATCACATGCGTCACCATCTCGAGCGCAGCCGCGAGCAGCGCATCAAGATGTTCGCGGGCGGCTGATCACCGGGAGTCGGCTTTCACACCTCGGCTCAGTGTCCGTTGCCGACTCCACCGAAGACGCGCTCCACCACCGCTCGGGCCCGCCGCGTCACCCGCAGGTAGTGGTCGAGGAACTCCGAGGCGTCCGAGTCCGGCCATCCCGCCACGCGAGCCACCGCGCTCAGAAGCCTGCCGGGCCCGGGCAGCTGATCGGTCGGCTTGCCCCGCACCAGAACCAGGGCGTTACGCGCGCGCGTCGCGGTCAGCCAGGATTCCCGCAGGAGTTCGACATCGGCCGCACTGATCAGTTCGGCCGCGCCGATCGCGTCCAGCGTCTTCAGTGTGGACGTGTTGTGCAGCGACTCGATGCGATGCGCGTACTGCAACTGAAGCAGCTGCACCGTCCATTCGATGTCGGCGAGACCACCGCGGCCGAGCTTGGTGTGCGTCGCAGGGTCGGCGCCGCGGGGCAACCGCTCGGAGTCCACGCGCGCCTTGATCCGCCGGATCTCACGGACCGCGTCCTGGGACACACCCCCTTCGGGGTAGCGGACCTTGTCGATCACATGGAGGAACCGCAGTCCCAGGTCCGGGTCGCCGGCCACGGTGTGGGCGCGCAGCAGAGCCTGCACCTCCCACACTTCGGCCCACTGCGTGTAGTACGCCTCGTACGACGTGAGGGTGCGCACCAGCGGACCGCTTCGCCCCTCCGGCCGCAGATTCAGATCGACTTCGAGCGGCGGGTCGGTGCTCGGCGCCCCGAGCAGCTTACGCACCTGCTCGGCCACCGAATTCGACCACTTCACGGCGTCTGCCTCATCGGCATCGGGTAGCGGTTCGCACACGAACAGGACATCGGCATCGGAGCCGTACCCGAGCTCTCCCCCACCGAGACGACCCATCCCGATCACCGCGATCCGGGCCGGCGCCGGGCCGCGGGTCCGCTCGGAATTGCGGACCACGGCGGTCAGCGCTGCCTCGAGAACCGCCGACCACACCGACGACAGCGCGCTGCACACCTCGGGAACGGCGAGCATGCCGAGGACATCCGCGCTCGCGATGCGGGCGAGTTC
>NZ_JAUZMZ010000128.1:0-13730 GCF_036327435.1 Rhodococcus chondri
CCCACGGACTGATCAGCCACGGCACGGTCGCTGCTCTCTCCAGCTCATCCCACGACACCCACGCCCATTCCATCACCTCGGACGGATCCGGACTGAGATCGGACGCGGCCCGTGCATAGAACACGGGGCAGACCTCGTTCTCGACTGTGCCGTCGCTGGCCGTCGCCCGGTACCGGAAGTGCGGAAGCAGACACGTCACATTGTCGACGACCAGTCCGAGCTCCTGCTCGACACGACGGCGCACAGCATCGTCGGGGGTCTCGTCCGGGCCGGGATGACCGCAGCACGCATTGGTCCAGACGCCGGGCCACGTGACCTTGCTCAGCGCGCGGCGCGTCATGAGAACCCGGCCGGCGTCGTCGAAGATGTAGCAGGAAAAGGCAAGGTGTGCAGAGGAGTCTCGGCATGGTGGACCGTGGCCTTCGGCGCAGTGCCGACGGGCCGCTCGTCCTCGTCGAGCAGAACAACGAGTTCCTCGTGGGCAGGCGCGGTCATCTATCAATCTCCGTCGGTCTGGTCGGTGGTGGCCGGGAGCTGCCACGGACACGCCGAGCCGAGCCTACCCGGCTTCGCCACTACCCGGACGGCGTGCGCGATCCGAAGGCGGTGACCGGTGTCGGTCGCCGCAACTATCGTGGCCTCAGCGCCTGCGACCGTACCTGCGGAAAGGGAGGCCCGAAGTGTGTGGACGGTATGCGAGTACCAGTACCCGCGGAGACTTGCTTGCGGCGTACGAGGCCACCGAGGCGGTCGGGGAGGAGCTACCCCCGTCGTACAACATCGCCCCGACCCAGCGGGTGAATGTGGTGCTCGAACGCGCGCCCCGCGAGCATCCCGACGCCGATCCGGTCCGGCAGGTCAACAGCACCGTCAAGTGGGGATTGGTGCCGTCCTGGGCGAAGGACCCGAAGATCGGCTCCCGGATGATCAACGCCCGCTCGGAAACGATCACCGAAAAGCCCGCATTCAAGGCCGCCGCGGCACGTCGACGGTGCATTCTGCCGGCCGATGGCTACTACGAATGGCTGAAGAACGACGACGGCAAGAAGATCCCGTACTTCCTGCACTCCGATGCGCCGCTTGTGATGGCCGGCCTCTACGAGCTGTGGCCCGATCCCGCTCTGCCCGAAGACCACCCGGACCGCTGGTTGTGGACCTGCACGGTGCTGACGCGGCCGGCCACTGACGCGGCCGGTCATATCCACGACAGGTCGCCGGTGATCCTGCCGGAGACGTTCGTCGAGCCCTGGCTCGATCCGACCCTGACCGATCGTGACGATGTGGCGGCGTTGCTGAACTCGATTCCGGAACCGCGCCTCGAACCGTACGAGGTGAGCACCGCGGTGAACTCTCCGCGCAACAACACCCCGGACCTCCTGCGTCCCGTCCACCCCGACACGGCGCGGTGAACGTCCGCGGTGAATGTCACAGGGCGCGGCGCGCATCGCTGGAGAACCCGTCGCACATTTGCATCGTGGACGGTAGCTCTGTCGGTGACGGTCGGTATCGCCTCGGTCGGATGCGTCCGGTCTACCGAGGGCGACGCGATCTCGGTGCCGTCGGTGGCTACCGCTACGCGGACGTCGGACACCCGCACTTCGGTACCGGTCCCGGCGGATCTCGACGCGGAGGATTGCAGTGCCCGCGACATCGCATCCGATCTGGGTGACCCTGCCGAGAGCGTCGATGTGATGCGCTGTTACGGGGACTGGGCCTTGATTTCGATCGGTACTCTCGGCGACACGACTTCTCTCGTGCGCCACGCGGACAGCGGATGGGTGCGGTTCGCGGGGTTTCCCTCCGCGATGTGCCGCGGCTTCGCCGCGGCTCAGGGCGCACCGGACGAGCTGTTGGTGAATTTCCCCGACTGTGCCGAGAACCCACCGGGCGGAGACCTGGGGCTGAGCGTGCCGATGTCTGTGCCGTCGTGTGACGGCATGGGAATCGTCGTAGTCGGAAACGCCGTCGACCCGGCGAGCTACGCAAGCGAGGTGCAACACCTGCTCGATGCGAATCCCGGTTCGTCGTATCTGCGGACCGATCGGTCCTGTCCGTCGCTGCGACAGGCGGACGAACGGGGCAACGCCATCTACGCCGTCTACTTCTATGCGGGATATACACACGGTGAGGTATGCGCAGCGGTCCGGGACCGGGGCGGCGACGCGTACGGGAAGGTCCTCGACCGGGAAAGCGATCCGGCGGCCGTCGTCGAATGCCGCTAGCAACTGCCGCTCAGCTCCGCAGTGTCGCGTTGAGCCGCGCGGCCTGTCGAATCAGGTGGTCGCGTTCGGGCAGGTTCGGTGCCGACCGGGCCGCCTCGGCGTAGAGGCGCGCCGCGGCCACCAGGTCACCGTCCTTCTCGTGCAGGTAGGCCGCGACTGCCGTGTAGCGGGGCAGGGCAGGGTCGATTTCCGACAGGGCGGCCAGGCCGGCCCGCGGACCGTCCGCCTCGCCGACCGCGACGACGCGGTTGAGGCGGGCCACCGGGCTGTCGGTGAGCCGCACCAATTCGTCGTACCACTCCACGATCTGTACCCAGTCGGTTTCGTCCGCGGTCTGTGCGTCGGCATGGAGCGCGGCGATCGCGGCCTGTGCTTGGAACTCGCCCAATTCGTCTCGCGCCAGGGCCTTTCGGAGCAGGTCGATGCCTTCGGTGATCATTCCGATGTCCCAATGGGTGCGGTCCTGATCGGTGAGCGGCACCAGGCTGCCGTCGGCGCGGATGCGGGCCGGACGCCGCGCGTGGTGCAGCAGCATGAGCGCCAGCAGTCCCGACACCTCGGGGTGGTCGCATCCGGCAGCCAGTTGCCGGGTCAACCGGATGGCCTCCGCGGCGAGGTCGACGTCGCCGGAGTAGCCCTCGTTGAAAACCAGGTAGAGCGTGCGCAGCACCGTGGCGACATCGCCGTGCCGATCGAACCGGACGCCGGCAACGGTCCGTTTGGCCCGGCTGATGCGCTGGGCCATGGTCTTCTCCGGCACCAGGTAGGCCTGGGCGATCTGATGTGTGGTGAGACCACCGACGGCGCGGAGCGTGAGCGCGACGGCCGAGGCCGGAGTCAAGGACGGGTGCGCGCACAGGAAGTAGAGCGCGAGTGTGTCCTCCATCGCTTCGCCGGGACCGCGCGCGGGTTCGGTCCCCACCCATATCTCACGGCGGCGTCGTGAGACGTCGGCGCGGGTGGCGTCGAGGAACTTTCGCCAGGCCACCGTGACCAGCCAGCCCTGTGGATCGCGCGGCGGGTTCTCCGGCCACACGCGCAATGCGTCGATCAGGGCGTCCTGGACGGCGTCCTCGGCCGCCGCGAAGTCGGCTCCGCGGCGGCCGAGAATGCCGATCACGGTGGGCGTCAGGCTACGGAGCAAGGCCTCGTCCACCGGGATCCTCACTCCGTGGAAGGCGCCGGCCCGGTGAGGAACGGGCGCAACTCGAGCCATTCGTGGATCGGCTTTCCGCCCGCGCCCGGAGCGGCGGACAGCTCCCCGGCGAGTTCGAGCGCGCGGTCGTAGCTCTCGACGTCGATCACCATCCACCCGGCGATCAGATCCTTGGTCTCCGGGAACGGGCCGTCGGTGACGGGCGGGCGGCCCTCCCCCGTCGTAGCGGACGAAGGTTCCCTCGGGGGACAGCGCCTGTCCGTCCACGAATTCGCCGGTACCTTCCAACCGGGCAGCGAAGTCGTTCATGTACTGGATGTGGGCCGAGATCTCCTCCGGAGACCACTGGTCCATCGGCACATCATTGACCGCTGCCGGTGCGCCGCGGTAGTGCTTGAGCAGCAGATACTTGGCCATTGTCTCGTCTCCTCGGTGCGGTACAGCCCATTGTGGCCGTATTCGCTTCTGGGACGGCGCCGGTCCGTGATTCTCGACATCCCGACTCCGAAAACTTTTCTCGGCGGGCCGCGGCGCGGAGTCCCCGGTCCACGCACCGGGACGTTAGGGTCGAGCCCATGACGCGACAGGTAAGCGTGTGGGGCGGCGGATTCTGGCTGAGTCGAAAACTTCGGGAGGCGGCACTGGACGCGGCGCGCGAGCTCGACGAGCTCGGCTACTCGCGCTTGTGGACGTCGGGCGGTTTCGGAGACGGGGTGCCGTCGGTGTACGGCGAAGTGCTCGCCGCGACGCCACGACTCGCCGTCGCCAGCGGAATCGTCAGCATCTGGCACGCCGACCCGACCGAGACCGCCCGGGTCGTCAACCAGCTCGAGCAGAATCATCCGGACCGCTTTCTGCTCGGCGTGGGCACCAGTCACGCGCCTGTCGTCGATGCGAAGGAAGGGCACACGTACACCAAGCCCTACAGCCACATGGTCGAGTACCTCGATGCGCTGGACGCCGCGGAAATCCCTGTCCCTGCCGAACGCCGGGTACTCGCAGCGCTCGGTCCTCGTATGCTCGCGCTGTCTGCGGAGCGAGCTGCGGGCGCCCACCCCTATTTCGTTCCCGCCGACCACACCGCCTTCGCTCGCGAGGTGCTCGGCGCCGGTCCGCTTCTGGCACCCGAGGTCGCAGTGGTGCTCGAACCGGACGAAGTCACCGCGCGCGGCATCGCGCGCGAGTACATGCGCGGCTACCTGGCATTGCCGAACTATTCGAACAATCTGCGACGACTCGGCTACACAGACGAGGACCTGGCCGACGGCGGCAGCGACCGGCTGATGGACGTGCTGATCCCGTGGGGGGATCTCGAACGCGTCGTCGCCGGAATCGAAGAGCATTACCAGGCCGGTGCCGACGAGGTCGCCATCCAGGTGCTGACGGCGGATCAGAGCACGTTCCCCGCGCGACAGTATCGGGAGCTCGCGGCGGCACTGATCGCGTGAGCCGGAGGCACCGTTGCCGGATGTAAGTGCCGATCGACGTGTGCAACGGAAAGGTCGCGGGTTGATCCGGGCGATCGAACCCGCAACCACCCGGTGTCTTCTGGGCTAGCGTGGGGACAACCCGAGGCGATGTCTCCGAGTGCTGGGTAGACGAGGCGGGAGTCGATGATGGCCGTGTCGAAGAAGAGCGAGAATCCGGATTCCGAAGCGCTACCGCCGGTCCCCGAGGGCGCCGTGACGGTCACGTTGAAGATCCTTCGCTTCAATCCGGAGGATCCGGGCAAGGCCGGATGGGAGAGCTTCGAGGTTCCTTGCCTGCCCACGGATCGACTGCTCAATCTGCTGACCTACGTCAAGGGTTATCTCGACGGTACGTTGACCTTCCGCCGCTCGTGCGCGCACGGCGTGTGCGGATCGGATGCGATGGTCATCAACGGAGTGAACCGGCTCGCATGCAAGGTGCTCATGCGCGACATGCTGCAGAAAGGCGGTGCGAACACCACCATTACGATCGCACCCCTCAAGGGGTTGCCGGTCGAGAAGGACCTCGTCGTCGACATGGAGCCGTTCTTCTCCGCGTATCGCCAGATCAAACCGTTCCTGATGACGTCGGGCCAGGAGCCCACCCGCGAGCGCATCCAATCGCAGACCGACCGTGCCCGATACGACGACACCACCAAGTGCATCCTGTGCGCGTGCTGCACCGCCTCGTGTCCGGTGTACTGGGCGGACGGCAGCTATTTCGGGCCGGCCGCAATTGTCAACGCACATCGCTTCATTTTCGACAGTCGCGACGAGGGTGCTCGGGAGCGGATGGATATTCTCAACGACATCGACGGCGTCTGGCGGTGCCGCACCACCTTCAACTGTACCGACGCCTGTCCGCGCGGGATCAAAGTGACGCAGGCGATCACCGAGGTCAAACGTGCGCTTCTGTTCAGCCGCAAGGCAGTCACGCGGTAGCGGCACGAGCACGCCGCATCCGACCTACGGTGGACTCATGGACTGGTCGAAGGCACTCGGAATCCCGGCCGCGGCGCTCGCGGCGGTCGCCTCGTACGATTTGTTGCAGCGCAACCACTCACTGCTGCGCAATTTCCCCGTCCTCGGGCACGGACGCTACTTCCTCGAGGCGATCGGCCCGGAACTGCGCCAATACATCATCACCCGCAACGACGAGGAGCGGCCCTTCACCCGCGACCAGCGGCGCTGGGTGTACGCGTCGTCGAAGCAGGAGGTCAACACATTCGGGTTCGGCACCGACAACGACATCGAGTTCACCGATGGTTACACGATCATCAAACACCGTGTGTTCTCGCAGCTTCCGCCGTCCGGTGCACCGCACGGCGGTGAGGGGCTCGAGATCCCGTCGGCGAAGATCCTCGGCGGTCCGCGGGGTCGGGCGAAGGCATTCCGTCCCGGGTCGTTCGTCAACATCTCGGCGATGAGTTTCGGATCATTGTCCTCGGCCGCGGTGGTCGCGCTGAACAAGGGCGCCGCGGCCGCCGGATGCATGCAGAACACCGGAGAGGGCGGCCTGTCTCGCTACCACCGCAACGGCGCAGACCTGATCTTCCAGATCGGCACCGCATATTTCGGATGCCGCGACAGCGACGGCCGATTCGACCTCGACCGGCTCGTCGCACTCACCGAATCGGCCCCCGTCAAGGCCATCGAGATCAAGCTCAGCCAGGGCGCCAAACCCGGCCTCGGTGGTTTGCTGCCCGGCGCGAAGGTCACCGAAGAGATCGCGGAGATCCGTGGAGTGCCGCAGGGGCGCGACGTGGTGAGTCCATCGCGGCACACCGCGTTCGACGACGTCGACAGCATGCTCGACTTCGTCGAACTGATTGCCTCGAGAACCGGTGTTCCCGTGGGGATCAAAGCCGCAGTCGGTGATCCGACGTTCTGGCAGGTGCTGGTCGAGGCAATGCGCAGCGGTGACCGGGGCGTCGACTTCGTCACGATCGACGGCGGGGAAGGCGGCACGGGAGCAGCTCCGCTCGTGTTCACCGACTCGGTGTCGCTGCCGTTCCGCAGCGGCTTCGCGCGGGTCTACCGCCAATTTGCCGAGGCAGACCTCGCCGAACAGGTCACGTTCATCGGCTCGGGAAAGCTCGGCGTTCCCGACAATGCCGTTGCCGCCATGGCGCTCGGCTGCGACATGCTCAATGTGGCGCGCGAACCGATGTTCGCCCTGGGATGTATCCAGGCGCAGAAGTGCCACACCGACAAATGCCCTACCGGGGTCGCCACCCAGAACCCGTGGCTGGAACGCGGATTGGACGTTCCGTCGAAGGCGCTCCGGGTCGAGCAGTACCTGCGGGCGTTGCGGCGGGATGTGTTCAAGGTGGCCGAGGCGTGCGGGGTGGCACATCCGAGCATGATCACCGCCGAGGACGTCGAGGTCGCCGACGGTAACCGTCGCGCGGTCACCCTCGCCGAACTCTACGGTTACAAGGACGGATGGGGGCTGCCGAGCGCAGCCGACTGCGCCGAGATCTCCCGCATCATGACAGCGACCGCGGCCCAGCCGCCCGGGGAAACCGGTTCGCCCGGTGCCGAGACGAAACGCTGAGCACCGACGATTGCCGCGGGGCCGGTGCGGCGTGGACCGCGCGATAGTGGCCCAGATCACATCCGCCCCGTACTCTGGGTCCATGAGGAAGCACATCACCACTGGTCCACGCGATATCTCGGTCGATGTGGGGGACACGATCGAGTTGCATGTAAAGGAGAACACCTCGCGCGACTACTGCTGGTCGACCACGCGGGTCGGTAAGGGTCTGGTGCTGCGCGATGTCCGGTTCGTTCCGTCGATGAACCCTTTGCCCGGCGCGACCAGCGAGCGTGTGTTCTATCTCCGGGCGAAGCGCCCCGGCGTGTGGCCGCTGTCGCTGAGGATGCGGCGGATGATGGATCTGACGGCCGACAGCGAGAACATGACCATCACGGTCACCTGACGGCGCATGCGGTAGAACGGTGTGATGGGGGGTTGTCCGGCGCGCGGGTTGCGCCTTCCGGGTGTGCTGCTGTTGTCGTTTCTCGTTTCTGCGTGCGGTAACAGTCCTGCCACGGTCGAGGACCTTCCCGCGGGCCAGGTGGTGTTCGAGGTCGGTTCGGCAGGCGACGGGTGGGCGGCAGCTGCGGCGCAGGCGGCACGTTCTCCCGAACTGCGGATCTATGGTGACGGGCGGGTGCTGTTCACCGAGCCGAGGCCCGCAAGCCTCATGGCACCATCGGAATACCTTGTCGGGCAGGCCGATCCGGCGGAAATAGCACGGTTCGCCGCAGAACTCGAGCAACGGCGTCTGGTGGACCTCGGTACTCGGGTGGGTAGCCCCACTGTGACCGACCAGGCCACCACCACCACCATCGCGCTGCACGGTCGCGAAGAACCGGACGAGATCCGAATCTACGCCTTCGCGACCCGGTTCGAAGACGGTCTGCCGGCGGCGGCAGTCGAGAACCGGCAGGCGCTGCGCGGCGATAGCCGAGGCCCGATCACTCGCCGACGGCGAATTCCGACCGTATGTGCCCGCCACAGTGGTCGTCTACGAACTGCCGGCGGACGAACGGTCCGACACTGCGGAGCTGTCCGCCTCTCTCCCGCGATGGCCCGGCCCCGACCCGCAAAGTTTTCTCCGGCCGGGTGACGGAACAATGCGGCGCGGTGAGATCGACGGCGACACCGCGGCGAGCGTCTACACCGCGGCACTCAGCAACCCCGACGCGCTGTGGCGTGTCGGCGACCGCGTGGTGCGGCTCGTCGTCGATCCCGTGCCGTGAGGCACTGCGACGCCATCGGAGTGGGCGCGGCCGAGGCTCAGCGCAGCGCGGCCGGGCTGTCGAGGTCGGCCGCCGCGTACGTGTCGCAAGCGGCGACCTGCCCGGTGCGGTAACCGGCGAGGAACCACTTCTGCCGCTGCTCCGACGAGCCGTGGGTCCATGCCTCCGGATTGACGCGACCGCTCGCAGCCGCCTGGATCCGGTCGTCACCGACGGCCGAGGCTGCCGAGAGAGCGTCGCGAATGTCGGTGTCGCTCAACGGGACCAGGAACGGCCGGCCGGTGTTCGGGTCGGGCATCTTGTCGGCGTGATATGCCCATATCCCTGCGTAGCAGTCGGCCTGCAGTTCGGTACGCACCGCGCCGGACTCCGGACCCCGCGGATCCGTCTGTGCCCGGCCGAGGTCGCCGAGCTGATTCTGCAGATGGTGTCCGACCTCGTGCGCGACGACGTACTCCTGCGCGAGGGGTCCCCCGCTCGAGCCGAAGCGGGTGACGAGATCCTGGAAGAAACTGCTGTCGAAGTACGCGGTCTCATCGGCCGGACAGTAGAACGGGCCGATGTCGCTGGTGGCGTTGCCGCATCCCGTGGCGGTCGCGCCCGTGAACAGTTGCACCCCGGGCTGTACGTACTCGACCCCGGTCTGGCGGCCCAACTCCTGCTCCCACACCAGGTCCAGACTGCCCACCGTGAAGTTGATGCGGCAGTCGATGTTCTCGTTCGCGTCCGCACCCGTCTCGCAACCCTCGAGGGTGCCGCCGGTGTCGTACTGCGCGGCCTCGCCGGGCACGCCCGCCCCGAGCAGCGACCCGGGGTCGCCGCCGAACAGCAGGGCCAGAATCAGTACCAGGATGCCGCCGGCGCCACCGCCGAGCGCAATCTTGCCACCGCGGCCGCCGCCGGTGCGGACTCGACCGGGGTTCATCCGTGCGCCCTCGTTGAAGGTCATCGCTTCACTTTCTCGTCACAGTGCTCGCAGACGCACAAGCTTGGCACGACCGATTCGGTACGGGTGTGCTCGGGCCGCGCGTGTCTTTCGTAGGATTACAGCGACGAACCACGTCGATGATCGTTTCGAAAGGAATTCCGTGCTGCGCACCCATCTCGCCGGCTCGTTGCGAGCCGAGCACGCCGAGCAGACTGTCACCCTCACCGGTTGGGTCGCCCGGCGTCGCGACCACGGCGGGGTCATCTTCATCGACCTCCGCGACGCTTCGGGTGTGTCTCAGGTGGTTTTCCGCGAGGCCGGGGTGCTCGAACAGGCCCACCGCCTGCGCGCCGAGTACTGCGTGAAGGTCACCGGGGTCGTCGAAATCCGTCCCGACGGAAATCAGAACTTCGAGATTCCCACCGGCGCGATCGAGGTCAACACCACCGGGCTCGAAGTGCTGGGCGAGGCGGCGCCGCTGCCCTTCCAGCTCGACGATCAGGCCGGCGAAGAGGCGCGCCTGAAGTACCGCTACCTCGATCTGCGGCGTGAAGGTCCTGGCAAGGCCATCCGTCTGCGCAGCAAGGTCAATGCCGCGGCGCGCGGGGTGCTGGCTCATCACGAATTCGTCGAGGTCGAGACGCCGACCCTGACCCGCTCCACCCCCGAGGGTGCCCGCGACTTCCTCGTTCCGGCGCGGTTGCAGCCGGGCAACTTCTATGCCCTGCCGCAGTCGCCGCAGTTGTTCAAGCAGCTGCTCATGGTCGGCGGTATCGAGCGGTACTACCAGATCGCTCGTTGCTACCGCGACGAGGACTTCCGCGCCGACAGGCAGCCCGAGTTCACTCAGCTCGATATCGAGATGGCATTCGTCGGCCAGGACGATGTGATCCTGCTGGCCGAAGAGGTGCTCCACGCGCTGTGGCGTCTGGTCGGCTACGAACTCGATACCCCCATCCCGCGCATGACCTACGCCGAGGCGATGCGCCGGTTCGGTACCGACAAGCCCGACCTGCGCTTCGACGTCGAGCTCGTCGAATGCAAGGAATTCTTCAAGGAGACCACGTTTCGGGTTTTCCAGGCCGAGTACGTCGGTGCGGTCGTCATGCCGGGCGGAGCGAGCCAGCCGCGGCGCCAGCTCGACGCGTGGCAGGAATGGGCCAAGCAGCGCGGTGCGAAGGGGCTCGCATATGTGCTGGTGGGGGAGAACGGCGAGCTGACCGGCCCGGTCGCCAAGAACCTCACCGACACCGAACGGGAAGGACTCGCCGCGCACGTGGGGGCGAATCCGGGAGACTGCATCTTCTTCGCTGCCGGACCGACCAAGCCCATGCGCGCGTTGCTGGGCGCCGCTCGCGGCGAGATCGCACGCAAGCTCGACCTGATCGATCCGAACGCGTGGGCCTTCGTCTGGGTCGTCGATGCGCCGATGTTCGAGCCGGCAGCCGACGCCACCGCCAGCGGTGACGTGGCGCTCGGCTCGTCGGCGTGGACGGCGGTGCATCACGCCTTCACCTCGCCGAAACCCGAGTTTCTCGACACGTTCGACACCGATCCCGGCTCGGCACTGGCCTACGCATACGACATCGTGTGCAACGGCAACGAGATCGGCGGTGGCTCGATCCGCATCCATCGCCCGGAACTCCAGGAGCGGGTCTTCAAGGTGATGGGCATCTCGGAGGAGGAAGCGAACGAGAAGTTCGGCTTCCTGCTCGACGCCTTCAAGTACGGTGCGCCGCCGCACGGCGGAATCGCATTCGGCTGGGATCGCATCACCGCACTGCTTGCCGGGGTCGATTCGATCCGTGAGGTCATCGCGTTCCCGAAGTCCGGTGGCGGTGTCGACCCGCTCACCGATGCTCCCGGTCCGATCAGTCCGGAGCAGCGCAAGGAGTCCGGCATGGACTTCACTCCCGAGCCGGAGAAGGATTCCGCGCCCGCTCCGGCCCGGTAGTTCCGGCTGCCGGTTCTGCACGGCTTCGGTCGGTGGTGCATTGCTTCAGCGATGCACCACCGCCTCTTTGCCCATCCTCCATGAAATTCGGGCCAGACGGAACATCGAAAAATACAGAAATAGTTTCGTCGCCGATCACCCAGGGAAAACGAACGGCACGAACACAGGCCCCGCCGAGAGGGCCGAAGGAGGGTTGGCACCATGCCTGACGCACGCGTGATCTTCTACAAACCGCTCGCACTTGCAGCGAGCGTCGGAGGAGGCATCCTTGCCGGCGCCGTGTTCCAGCGCATGTGGACGAAGGTCACGGGGCAGGACGAGAAGCCCGAGCCGCAGGATCTGTCACACAGCATGCGTGAAGTTCTTCTTGCCGCTGCCCTCCAAGGACTGATCTTCGGCGTCGTAAAAGCGGGAGTGGATCGGGCGACCGCCCAGGGATTCCGTAAGATCACGCACGTCTCGCCGGAATGAGTCGATGCCGTGAACGCATTGCCGGACCTAGGTCCCGGGCGAATTGGGCATTCCGCAGGACCGAATCGTGATCTGAAGCCTGTAGATTGTCTCGTGATGACCGCAACATTGGCAGACCCTGTGTCGGAGGTAGTGCACGCAGCCGAAAAGCTGCTCACTCGGCGTACCGGAGCACCGGTGACTCTGGCGGACCCCGTGGATCTCGGCGGCAGTGGCCGGTCCGTGGTGTTGCGCGTGCGTGTCGCCGCGAATCCCTTCTCCCTTCCGCGAACCCTGGTACTCAAGCAGGTGCCGCCCTCGCGCGGTGCCGGCCATGTCGACTTCCGGGGCGAGAGCACCGACGAGCAGGTCGCGTTCCTGCGCGAAGCGGTGTCGTACCAGTTCGCGACCGCACTGGCCAAGGATCACCGCCCCGGAGCCGAATTGCTGGCGTACGACTTCGACACGCGCCTGCTCGTTCTCAGCGACCTCGGTGATGCGACTCCGCTGGCCACGCTGCTGCGGCGCGACGACACCGAAGCCGTCGGCAACACCCTCATGGCGCTCGCGCAGGCGCTCGGCCGCATGCATGCCGCCACCGTCGGCCGCGAGGAGGACTTTGCCGCGTTGTTGCGTCGCGCCGATGTCAGGCACGTCGGCGACGCCGTCGCCGACCAGGCGATCGCCGGGATACGCGGCGTGCCCGAACTGCTCGCCGCCGAATTCGGGCTCGACGTGCCCGAGTCCGTGCGCGCTCGCGCCGAGCGGGCCGCGAAACTGTTCACCGGCGGCAGGTTCCGGGCCTTCAGCCCCTCCGATCTGTGCCCGGACAACATCGTCGTCGGCGACGACGGTGTGCAGTTCCTCGACTACGAATGGGGTGGCTTCCGCGATGCCACGCTCGACGTCGCCTACGCGTTGACGTCGTTCCCGCTGTGCCTGTGCGCCGCGCCGCTGACCTCCGAACGGGTCCGGGCGATGGCCGATGCGTGGCGCGCCGAAGTGGTGGGGATGTGGCCGCAGCTCGCCTACGACGAAGTGCTCGCCGAGCGTCTCCTCGACGCGCAGCTCGCATGTGTGTGGCTGAGCACCCATCTGTTCCTGCCCGAGGACCACGCCCGTCTCGCCTCGGTACGCGAACACGAATTGTCGGTGCCACGCTTCCCGGCGCTGCGGTCGCGGTGGTCGCTGCTCGCCGAGTTCGCAGCCGACAGCGGACACGACGATGTCGCCGGGCACGCCCGCGACGTACTCGCGCACCTGGAAGAGCGCGTCACGACCTGACGGCTCCGCCTCGATTGCAGAATCGGGTCCGCAGACCACGGCGTGCAGGTAGCATTCCGCGCATGGCCGGACGCGGGACGAACGGCACCCACGGACGTCGGCGGACGGCGCTGGTCGTCGCGGGCGCGGGTGCGCGCGGCGCTTATCAGGCCGGTGCGATCACGACTCTGCTTCCCCGGATCACGCGACACTACGCGGCGCCCCGCATCCTCGTCGGAACCAGCGCCGGCGCGATCAACGTGGTCGGGCTCGCCGCCTTCGCCGACGAGGGACTGCCCACGGCGGCGGAGCAGCTCGTGGATTTGTGGACCGGGGTGGTCTCGTCGGACGTGTACTCGTCGGTGCACAGCGTGCTCGGTACCGGCGCGGCGTTCCTGGGACAGGCGATCGGCTTGCCCCGCATGCGATTGGTCAGTCTGCTCGACACGACCCCGATCCGGGGGCTCCTGCAGGGTCTGGTGCCGTGGACCCGGCTGCACGAGAACATCCGGTCGGGGTT
>NZ_JAUZMZ010000129.1:0-13619 GCF_036327435.1 Rhodococcus chondri
GTCGGGGTCGGGGTGGGAGTCGGCCGAGCGGGAAGTGCCGGGCAGGTTGTCCGGAACGCCGGCAGCCGGACCCGGCTCCGGAGGCCGTACCGGCGCGGCCGCCTCCGCCGACGGGATCTCCCCTTCCGCGTCGATTCCCGATGCGCCTTCTGTTCCGGCCTCTGCTGCTGCGGTTCCCGCCTCGACGATCGCGGTCGCGCCCCGGACCGCGGTGGTGGCCAGATCCAGGACCGCTTCCGCGAAACCTCCGAGGGCGACGGCGAAACCGGTGGCGGCGGCGACCAGCTCCGTCCCCGGGTCGAGCAGATCGCCCGCCTCCGGCCTCTCGGCCCCGCCGATGGAGTTTCCGGGCACGATGGCGTCCGGAACCGGTGGGTCGAGGCTGTCGAACGATCCGGCCAGTTCATCGAACAACTCCTCGACGGCGCGGTCGGCGTCGTCGCACATCCGGATGAACGCCTCGATCGCCGTCTCGATCGCCGGCACGAACACCTCGGCCAGCCAACGCTCGCACCACCGCGCGACAGCATCGGGATCCGCGACGGCCGCGCCACCCGCATCCCACTGCGCAAGCTGTTGCGCGGTCGGTCTCCCGGATTCGCCCGCGGCGCCCGCAACAATCGCCTCGACGTCCGCCGCGGTGCGACCACCGATCGTGGCATCGGCGAATTGCGCTGCGGCACCTGATTTTTCCGTCACGACGGCAACGAGTCCGTCTGCCGTCCCGGCGAGAGTGCCGGCGAGGGAACGCACCGCACCGGCCAGTTCGGCACCTCGTCCGACGGCCCGGCCGAGCACGTCGTGCGCGGCGCTTCCCGCGTCGCCGCTCCACGCGGATGTCAGTCCCGCGACACAGCCGGCCTGCTCCTCGACGTGTGCCTCCATGTCGCGGGCCAGTCGTGCGAGCACCGCCGCATCGGCTTCGAGGACGGACACGTCGAGGTCGCGCTGCTCGTCGTAGCGCTCATACAACCGCTCGGCGGTCACCTCCCCGGCGACACCCAGCCTGTGGGCGTGCGGCAGATAACCCGAGAAGAAGCGCAGGCCGACCGCGCCGGAGTCGAGCAGTCGGCCCAGGTGCCCCGCCGGCGCGTTCACCGCCCCCACTCCCCCGCGACACGTCCCGGGCCGGAAGTTTCATCCACACGGCGCAGCGCCGCAGCCGTGTCGTGCTCCTGCCCTGCATACCGATCCGCGACAGTGCGCAGCGCGTCGGCGCAGCCTGCCGTCTCCGCGGACCACCCAGCCAGCACCTCGCGAAGACGCCGGTAGCCGTCCTCGACGGTCGCGCTCCGCCCTCGGTACCGCACGGCAACCGAACGGTTGCCGAACTCCAGGCTCCCCACGGCGCGGCGGCACGTGTCGTCGGCGTCAACCGCGCAACGGACGAGGTCGGCGGCGGTTCTCCGGACCGCGACCCCGTCGAACAACAGCCGGTCGTGTAACGCCACGTCGCCCCCCTCGCGCCAACTGCACCGGCGCCTGGCACCACAGCGATCCCGCCCGGTGCTCGGCCCCTACTGAAGAGGTTGGACGCAGCAGCATCCGCAGCGGTTCCCCGCGAACCGACGGGACGGAACTCAGACGGCGGCGACGATGTCGGCCAGCCGCTCGGCGAGCGCGCGGGCACGCGTGTCGTCGGCCGCTTCCACCATGACGCGCACGAGTTGTTCGGTTCCCGAGGGGCGCAGCAGCACCCGTCCGGTGTCGCCGAGTTCACGCTCGACGGCCGCGACCGCGTCGGCGACCGCGGGATCCGACGCCACGGCGGTCTTGTCGGAGACCGGAACGTTGACGAGCACCTGCGGCAGCGACTGCATGACCGACGCCAGTTCGGCCAGTGTCGTGCCGGTCGCCGCCATCCGCTCCATCAACCGCAGACCGGTCAGCACGCCGTCGCCGGTCGTGCCGTGGGACGGGAGCACGATGTGCCCGGACTGTTCGCCGCCGAGGCTGAACCCACCGCCCCGGAGTCCCTCGAGCACGTAGCGGTCGCCCACTCCGACGGTGAGGACGTCGATGCCCGCGTCCCGCATCGCCAGATGCAGGCCCAGGTTGCTCATGACGGTCGTCACCAGGGTGTTCGCATGCAACTCACCGCTGTCTCGCATACTCAGGGCGAGCACTGCCATGATCGCGTCGCCGTCCACCACGGAGCCGCCCGCGTCGACGGCCAGACACCGATCTGCGTCACCGTCGTGTGCGAGGCCGAGATCGGCGTTGTTCTCCAGCACAGCTTTCTGAAGCGACTCGAGATGCGTCGACCCGCAATCGTCGTTGATGTTGAGCCCGTCCGGCTCGGCGTTGATCGCTACCACGGTCGCTCCGGCGGCCGCGTATGCGGCGGGGGCGACGTTCGAGGCGGCACCGTGCGCGCAGTCCACGACCACGGTGAGGCCTGCCAGCGGGTTGTGCAGTGTGGATGCCAGGTGCGCGAGGTACCGGTCCGCCGCATCGGATGCGGTTCCGACCCGGCCGATTCCGGCACCGGTCGGGCGCGCAGGCTTTTCGTCGCCGCGCAGCACCGCCTCGATGCGATCCTCGACCGCGTCCTCGAGTTTGTGACCACCCGCCGCGAAAATCTTGATGCCGTTGTCGGGCATGGGGTTGTGCGAGGCGGAGATCATCACGCCGAGATCGGCGGAATATTGACCGGTGAGGTACGCGACGGCCGGAGTGGGCAGCACTCCCACCGACAGGACGTCGACCCCGGCCGCAGCGAGACCCGCCGTCACCGCGGCTTCGAGCATCTCACCACTCGCCCGTGGATCCCGGCCGACCACTGCGACGGGGCGACGTCCGTCGGCCCCCGCCGCAAGCACAGCCGCTGCCGCGCCCGCGAGCTGCATCGCCAGCTCCGCCGTCAACTCGGCATTCGCCAAGCCCCGAACTCCGTCCGTGCCGAACAACCGGCCCATAGACACACCCTTCACGTCGATGCAGCCGCAGCTGCCGAAATCGCCCCCGACCCCCGCGAGCCGAATCCATCGAGGGACAGAATGCACGAAAGCAGGCACCGGTAGCGAATCTCTACCGACGCCTGCTCTCGTGGTCGAACAGATACCGACACTGACAGGGTCAGCGTCGGCCACACATCAGCGCTTGGAGTACTGAGGTGCCTTACGGGCCTTCTTCAGGCCGTACTTCTTGCGCTCGACGGCACGCGGGTCACGCGTGAGGAAGCCGGCGCGCTTGAGCGCGGGGCGATCCTCGGGGGTGACCTCGATCAGTGCACGCGCGATGGCGAGACGCAGCGCGCCGGCCTGGCCGGACGGGCCGCCACCATGCAGGCGAGCGTGGATGTCGAACGACTCGGCGCGCTCGACGGTCACCAGCGGCGACTTGACGAGCTGCTGGTGCACCTTGTTCGGGAAGTAATCCTCGATGGTGCGGCCGTTGAGCACGAACTTGCCGGTGCCGGGCACCATGCGCACGCGAACCACGGCCTCCTTGCGGCGGCCGACGGTCTGGATCGGGCGATCGATCACGATCGGCGCGACGGGTGCCTCGGCAACCTCGTCGGCCACGTACTCGTCCGCCGCGACCTCGACGTTTTCGACGTTTTCGTCGTTCTCGACCGGCTCGGTCGACTCGACGTCGGTGCCGAACTCTTCTTCGTTCACGTTCTGCTCAGTCACTGGGCCACCTGCTTGATCTCGAACGGAACCGGCTGCTGCGCGGTGTGCGGATGATTCGGGCCCGCATAGACCTTCAGCTTCTTCGCGATGGCGCGGCCGAGCTTGTTCTTCGGGAGCATGCCGACGACGGCCTTCTCCACGAGACGGTCGGGGTTCTTCTCGAGAACCTCGCCCACCGAGCGAGCGCGGAGGCCACCCGGGTGACCGGAGTGGTGGTACAGGAACTTGTCGGTCCGCTTGTTGCCGGAGATGGCAACCTTGTCGGCGTTGATGATGACGACGAAGTCACCGCCGTCGACATGCGGAGCAAAAGTGGGCTTGTGCTTGCCACGGAGCAGGCCTGCTGCCTGCACCGCGAGGCGGCCGAGCACCACATCAGTGGCGTCGATGACGTGCCACTGGTGGGTCACGTCGCCGGCTTTCGGTGTGTACGTAGACACAGATCTTCCTCGTCTATCGTTTCGCTGCTGGCCTGCATGTCGACGAAAGTCGTCCTCGGCGGCCAGTTGAGACCCGAGAACCGATGTCCACCGCGCACGAAGCAACGGCAGCGTACGACACGCCGAACGGATACGATACCGGCCCGGAACGCGCCGGGTCAAAGTGAGCCACGCGGATCACAGCGTCCGCGACGCCCCAGCGGCCTCTCCACCGCCGGGACATCGCAGAGTCGGTGGGCCTCCCCTCGACCCACCGGGCACACCCGGGCGATCACCCCGGGAAACGCCGCCGGTTCGCGTCCTCGACGTCGCGCATCTGGTTGTTGCCGCCCGCGACGACGGTGTTGATCTCGTGCAGCACCTGATTCAGGCCGTCCTGTGCCTGGTTCCACTGCAGCTGGGTGGTCTCGTAACTGGCCTTCGCACTGCCGTCCCAGGTCTCGACGAGCGGTGCCACCTGGCTTCTGATCCGGTCGAGCGTGTCGTTCATGCCCTTCTGCAAGGACACCAGCCTCGCGTGAAGATCGTCGATGCCGCCGAAGTTCTGGTAGATCTCGCCGTTGGTCACTGTGCGTACTCCTTGGTCTCGAAGGTCCGTCTGGAAGTCGTGCCGGAACAGTCAGAAGGAGCCGTTGAGAACCGACCCGGAACCCTGATCGACCGAATTGAGGGCGCGGGAGTGCTCCTGCACCGAATCCTCGTACGAGCGACCGCTGGTCTGAATCGCCTGGGCGATGTCGTCGAGCGCAACGTTCAGCTGTCTGCCGTTGCGGTCCCACCGCTCCATGATTCCGGCGAACTGAGTCTGGGCGGAACTCCGCCACACGTCCGTCGCCGACATCACGGTGCCACTCAGCGCGCGAAGGATGTTGTCGAGTTCTCCGCGCGAATCCCGCAACTGCCCGGCGGCCACCTCCATGGTGACGACATCTGTCGACAGCTGACTCGAACTTCCCGTACCTGTTTCACTCACAGCCTGCTCCTGGTCGTCCCGCGTCCGGTTTCGTCAGCCCCCAGTGGTCTGAACCGGTTCGCGCCTACACCTGTTTGGACGCCGCCCACCGCAGTCCGGTTCCCTTCGATCCGAATCGTTCGAAGAAAATCGTCACTCGACCGCAAGAGTGTGGACGGCCTGCTCGCATTCGCTTCGAATCTCGGTCCACTCGTCGGTCAGAAACTGGCACCCGACCGCGACCTGCACACCGGAATCGACGACGACAAACCACCGCACCATCGAAAACTCGTCGGGCACCTCGACATACGCGATCACCGGACGATCACCGAATCTGGTGTCCGGGTCGAGCTCCCGGATGACTTCCGAGCGGCGCGAGATCTGCTCGCCGAGCACACGAGCCACCGCATCCGCATCCATGCCTGGTTCGAGACGGCTGTACACCAGCACGATTCGGCGATCCGGTCCGGAATCCGGCAGCAACTCCGTCCGTTCCGGCGCACCCGTTTCGACGGCGCGGACCCGCCACCGGGACGGCAGATCGATCCGCACCGGGCCCGATACGAACCGCGTCGACGGCGCGATCCCCGAGTCCGGTTCGGTCGGCTCGGACATGCCACCGTCGGTCTCGGAGAAACCATCGGGATCGTGTACTGCAACCGTGCTGTCGTCGCGCGGGGAGACGTCTTCGTCCCTTACAACGGTGAACCCCAGCAACGTCGCCACTGCTACCGCTGCCAGCACCACCGCGGCCGGAACCCACCGGAAGCGCCGAGTCGCAGCGGGCGGCGGCATCGGCGCTCGTACGTCCTGTAACCACCGGGCCGTCGGCGTTGCCTCCGCGGCGTGATTCGGCGACGCCGCCGGCACCGCCACCGCGGCGAGCATTTCGACCGCCGCCACCGGAACCAACCGGATGCCCCGGCCGATCAGGTCGGTCATGCGGGCGCAGAGTGCCGCGCCGCGTGGTTCGCCGGGTACCCCGGTGACGATCAGAACATCGGGTTCGACGGAACCGGAGACCGCACGGATCAGCGTCATGAGTTCTTCTGCGCCGCCCTGCGTGTCGAGAAGACCGACGTCGAGGTCGGGGTCGCGCGCGACACGCACGGCGACCGGTCCCTCGTCCGCCGCCTGCCCCACCAGGATCGCGGTAACACCTTGCGGAGCCACTTCGACCACGACGCACCGCTCGGTCGATGCTGCCTCGACGGCGCAGCGCGCCGCCACGGAAACGGGGACGAGCACCGCATTACGCGCGACGTGCCGAGCGGCGGTGTGGAGCAGTTCGCGTCGGCGCGAATTCCAGCGGGTCGGATGCACCACGACAGCGGTGCCCGTGTGCGATGGCGCACCGACGGCGGCCGCAGCGTACTGCACCCGTTCGACCAGTGCTTCGTCGTCGTTCGACTCCGTTGCGCCTGTGGGGATCTCCTTGGTCCTGCCGCACCACCGGGCGAGCAGATGTTCCGACGCCACGTGCAGGCCCAGGACATCGGCATCGGTCATCGGAGCGGCGACCACGCGGTCTGAACGAGCGCGTTTCCACTGCGCCGGACCAGAATGCCACGACCTGCCGGCATCGGTTGCGGTCGTGCCGTGCCGATCAGAGCACCCTCGTCCTTGCTGCCGCTCATCACCAACCCTGGAGTGGACAGTTCACGCAACCTCGCGAGGACAGGTTCGAACAGGGCACGTCCCGCCCCGCCGGAGCGACGAGCCACGACCAGATGCAGACCGATGTCTCTGGCCTGCGGCAGGAAATCCACGAGGGGAGCGAGCGGGTTCTGGCCGGACGTCGCGACCATGTCGTAGTCGTCGACCACGACGAACACTTCGGGACCCGACCACCACGACCGGTCGCGTAACTGTTGCTGGGTGGTCTCCGGGCCGGGCAGTCGACGTTCGAAGATCCCCGCGAGTTCCTGCGTCATCGCCGACAGCACCGACGCCGCCGGGGCATACCCACCGAGATGGTCGCCTTCGATTTCGCCGAGCATCGTGCGGCGGTAGTCACCGACGATGATGCGCACCTGCGCGGCGGTGTTGGACTCCATGAGGCCTCGGCACAATGCGCGCAGCACTGCCGTCTTGCCGCATCCCGAGTCCCCGAACACCAGTAGGTGCGGACTTTCGGTGAAATCGATCGACACCGGGGCAAGTTCGGATTCGTCGATACCGATGGGAATGCGCAACCGCTGCGACATCGGTGCCGTCACGGGGACCGGCCACTCCACCCCCGGCGCGGCGAGCAGAGCGCTGCGGCCGATTTCGTCCGGGAGCATCCGGACCGTCGGCGCCATCCGTCCCGGGGTGGCGGCGGCGATTGCCGCGACCGCCGCCGCCACACCGTCGGCAAGATCCGAAGTCTCCGAACTTCCGTCCATTCGGGGAAGAGCCGACAACACATGCAGGCCGTCGCGTTCGATGCCGCGGCCCGGCCGCCCCTCGGGCACGGTGGCCGCCTTCTTCCGGCCGTACTCCGAGTCGGACGGGTCGCCGAGGCGCAATTCGAGACGGGTACCCAACTGATCGCGCATCGCCGGACGGACATCGCCCCATCGCGGTGCGCTGATCACCACGTGGATGCCGTAGGACAGGCCCTGCGCAGCAAGTACACCGATGGTCTGTTCGAGCGCCTCGAAGTCCTGCCGGATGCTCGGCCATCCGTCGATCACGAGGAAGACGTCGCCGAACGGGTCGGCGGCGGTTTCGGACCGTCCGTCGGCACGCACGCGGCGCAGTTGCGCCATCGACTCGATTCCTCGTTCCCCGAACATCTTCTCCCGGGCGCGCAGCAGTGCCACCACTTCGGCCACGGTACGACGGACGCGGTCGGCGTCGAGTCGGTTCGCGACCGACCCGACGTGCGGAAGTCCGGAGATGCCGGCGAGGGTGCCGCCTCCGAAGTCGAGGCAGAAGAACTGCACCTGCTCGGCTGTGTGAGTGGCCGCCATCGACAGGACGAGAGTGCGGAGCAGCGTCGATTTGCCGGACTGCGGCCCGCCGACCACCACGACGTTGCCTGCCGAACCGGACAGGTCGACCATCAGGGGGTCCCGCCGCTGGTCGAACGGACGATCCACGAGTCCGATCGGGACACGCAGAGTCGCCTGACGCAGCACGTCTCCGCTCAGCAAAGAGCGTGGCAGCAGGCGATCGAGACTCGGCGATTCCTCGAGCGGCGGCAGCCACACCTCGTGCGCCGGCGTTCCGTGTCCGAGAACGCGTTCGATCACGAGATCGAGAACGGTCCGGGTCTCGTCGGCAGTGGGCGGGTCCGGCGGTGCGGCAGCATCGTCGGCTGCCGCTCCGGCCGGAAGAACCCCGGGTCCGGCACCTTCCCGCGCGGTGAACACCCGTGGTCGTGGCATCGTGGCAGTGGGCACCCGAGACACCCGTCGCGACGACCGACCGGGCTCGTAAGGACCGGATACATATGCAGTGGCGAAGCGGACGATCTCGGCCGAATCGCATTTGAGGTATCCCGCCCCCGGCGACGGCGGCAGATGGTAGGCGTCGGGAACACCGAGTACGCTACGGGATTCGTTTGCCGAGAAGGTCTTCAGTCCGATGCGGTACGAGAGATGACTGTCGAGTCCGCGAAGTCTGCCTTCGTCCAATCGCTGACTGGCGAGCAGCAGATGCATGTGCAGGGAACGGCCCAGACGCCCGATCGCGGCGAAGAGATCGGCGAATTCCGGTTGTTGCATGAGCAACTCGGAGAATTCGTCGACGACGATGAACAACGCAGGTAACGGTGCGAGCGGCGCGCCGCTCGTGCGGGCCTTCTCGTAGTCACCGACGTTGGCGAAGTTTCCGGCCGCCCGCAGCAGTTCCTGCCGACGGTTCATTTCGCCTTCCAGGGCGTCCTTCATCCGGTCGACCATCGCGAGTTCGTCGGCAAGGTTGGTGATGACGGCGGCCACGTGCGAACTTCGTTCGAGGCCGAGGAAGGTCGCGCCACCTTTGAAGTCCACGAGGATCAGGTTCAAGGCGTCGGGCGAGTGCGTCGCGATCAGGCCCAGTACAAGTGTTCTCAAAAACTCAGATTTTCCGGAACCTGTTGCGCCGATGCACAATCCGTGCGGACCCATGCCGTTCTCGGCGGCTTCCTTGAGATCGATTTCGACAGGAGCCCCGTCGACGCCCACACCGATGGGAATGCGCAGCCGATCGCGACCGCGCCGCGGGGTCCAGGCCCGCTCGGGATCGAACCGCGACAGATCGCCGAGTCCGAGCAGGTCCTGCCAGGCCGTGGGCCGTTGGTCTCCGGCTCCGTCGTCGGTGGCGTGCTGGGTCGCCGCCCGGTACGGGGCCAACCGGCGCGCCAGGGTCTGAGCCTGCGCGGTGCTGATGCCGTCGACATCGGCGAACATCTCGACGGTTCCGCCCGACCGGGCACCGACACGCGCCTCCTCGACGACGAGCTGCAATCCGCGGGTCGACGACAACCGCGGCGCGAATCCGGACAGGTCCAGGAGCGTCACCGAGTCGATCCCGTCGTCCAGCAGCCCCGAACCGGACCCGGACACACCTCCGTCGACGACGATCACCAGATGAGGCACACCCTCGACCGCGGGAACGTTGCGGGCGAAGCGGCCCCGCATGGACAGCTGCGCACCGAGCACGGTTTCGAGTTCGAGCATCGAACCGAACACCATGCGTCCCGATCCCGCCCCGTCGCGCACCTCCGGATGCTGTGCGTGCGGCAGCCACTTGGCCCATTCCCACTCCGGCGCAGTGTCCGGACCGCACACGACCGCGACGTGGAGCACGTCGGGTCCGTGGAACATGCAGAGCTGGCCGAGCACCGCCCGTGCAAGCCTGCGGGCCGCGTCCCGATCGCCGTCCATCGCGATCGCCGCGAATCCGCGCAGCGACACGGCCGTGGGTAATCGAGGGACCACCGAATGCGCACGGACAAAACGGCGCAGCGACACGGCCGCCACCGGTTCGAGGTCTTCGACGGGACCGGTCTCCGGTGCGATCAACCGGGTCGCGAGGCGCTGACCGCCACGGCCGACCCGCGCGTGGCAGAAGTCGACGTCGGTGTGCCGGCGCTCCCACATGCGGCCGGTGCCTGCGAGGGTCCACAGCACCGCCGGATCGGGATGCGTCCACTCGAGCGATCGGCGTTGCTGTGCGCCGGTTTCGGCGACGTCACGCCGCAATTGGTCGAGGTAACGCAGATAGTCCTTACGATCCTCGTTGGCTTCCGACGTCTTCGCGCCACCTCCGCGACCGCTGTTCGCCAGCATGCCGACCATCGACACCATCATCATGATGGGGAAGATCAAGGCCATGGGGCTGCGCGCCATTCCGGAAGTGAACATCAGCGCGACCATGCCGATCATCGCCGCCACCATCACCAGCGGCAACAGTTTCGTCAGCAAATTCCCCGGCGTGGAGCGCGGAATCGCAGGTGGCGCTTGCAAACTCACTTCGCCACCGGGAGCTCGCGGTGCCTCGATACGCGTCCTGCGTGCGAACCGCACAGTGCTCACGACAACGTCCCCCGCCCATCCGCCCCCGGCCGCCCCCTGCAGCCGATCCCCACGGTGGACGAAGGGTAACGCATGCCCACGACATCCTCACCCCGTGCGCAGCCGATGCATGCGAGACACGGGTTCGGCAATGTCGTATGGTCTGCGTCGGCTCCGGGTGCGGCGCGGTGGGACCGCGCTCGGTGAAACGAGCGACGGGGGATCATCGACCGATGACGGCTGCGCACACCGAATCCGGCGAACACAGCGGGGTCGGAGCTCCCGAACTGTGCCGGGTCACCGTTCTGGCCCGGCATACCGAAGTCGACCTGGCGTTGCCGCTCGGCGTGCCGGTGGCATTGCTGATGCCGGGCATCGTGGATCTCATCGCGGCGCATCGCCCCGACAACGATTTCGATACCACCCCCGAGCACGCCGAACCGGATACATGGACACTCGGCCGGATCGGCCAGGCATCTCTGGCAGGGGCGTTGAGCCTCGAGGAACACGGCGTCCGCGACGGCGAACTACTCGTCCTCGGAGAGGCCGCGGCTCCGGCACCTCCGCCGCTGTTCGACGATGTCATGTACAACGTCGCGGTGGCCGGCCGGGACCGGATGCGCCGCTGGTCCGCGCACACGGCCGCCCTGGCCGGCTCCGTGATTGCATTCCTGTCGATCGTCGCCGGTTGTGCCTCACTGCTGACCCTCGATCCGGGCGACGGCCGGTTGTGGGCCGGTGCAGCGGCCGCCGGTCTTGCCGTGTTGCTCGTCGGTGCCGCCGCGGTCGTTGCACGGGCCTACGGGGATCGCTCTTCTGCCGTACTGCCGGCAGTGTGTGCCGAACCGGCGGCGTTTGCCGCCGGAATGCTTTTCGTGCCGGGAGAATTCGCGGCTCCGCATCTCTTGCTCGGATCAGTGCTGGTCGGTGCCTGCGCCGTGATCGCCATGCGCGTCACACTGGTAGGTACAGCGACGTTCACGGCGATCGCTGCGACGTCCGCGGTCGCGACGATCGCCTTTACGGTGGCTGCGTCCACCGAGCTCGATGTCCCGGCGTTGGGCGCCGGCGTCATCGTCACCGCCCTACTTCTTTCCACGGTGGCGCCGCGAGTGGCCACGGCGCTGGCCGGTGTGCCGCTGCCTCCGGTGCCCGCACCCGGAACCTCACTCGACCCGGTGGTCTCCGATCCGGACGACGAGAGTCCCCTCCCCTCGTTCGAGGAACTCGAGGCGCAGGCCGCCCGGGCACGTTCGTATCTGACCGGGTTCGTGTACGCGGTCGTGGTACTCGCGGTCGCGGGTGCGTGGTGCGCCGCGTGGCCGCCGGCGCAGGGCGGGACATCCTGGCCCGGAATAGCGTTGGCGGTGTCGACAGCGGTTGTGCTGATGTTCCGCGGACGCACGTTCACCGGTGCCGAGAAGGCTGCGCCGCTCGTGGTGGGCGGCGCGCTGGTGCCTGTCGGACTGATCGCGGTGGCCGCGGCCGCAGGCAGCCTTCCCGTCCAACTCCTGTTCGGCCTCTCGCTCACGCTGTTCCTCGTCGCAATCCTGCTGGGGGTGGTCGCCCCCGGAAGGTCCTTCACCCCCGTACAACGGCGCATCGCCGAACTCACCGAGTATGCGGTGATCGCGACACTCGTCCCATTGGCCTGCTGGGTTGCGGGACTCTACTCTGCCGTCCGCGGCCTCTGATGATCCGCCGATCGTGCCGATGGACCCACGTCGCCGCAGCCGCTCTGCTGGTTTTCACGATGATCACCTCGGTCCCGGCAGCCGCTGCACCCCCGGTACCCGATCCGGCACTGCTGCCCCCGGCGGGTGAGGCGGCCCCACCGGCGGCGA
Organism: Rhodococcus chondri; assembly: GCF_036327435.1. Lineage (NCBI taxonomy): Bacteria > Bacillati > Actinomycetota > Actinomycetes > Mycobacteriales > Nocardiaceae > Rhodococcus > Rhodococcus chondri. The sequence goes on from NZ_JAUZMZ010000129.1 coordinate 12,361, forward strand.
CCGAGCAACGCAACCTGTGCACAGCGGTGGTGCCGATCGGTGACGTTCCGCAGATGCCGCACCCTCAGCGCAGTCTGGATTTCGCATCGGTGTGGCCGCTGACCCGAGGAGCCGGGCAAACCGTTGCGGTCATCGACACCGGAGTTGCCCGCCATCCTCGCCTGCCCGACCCGATTCCCGGGGGCGACTACGTATCGACGGGCGACGGGACCGACGACTGCGACGCGCACGGCACTCTGGTCGCCGGTCTGATCGCGGCACAGCCTGTGGACGGCTCCGGGTTCGCCGGTGGCGCGCCCGACGTCGAGCTGATCACGATCCGGCAGTCGAGCCGGAACTTCTCCGACCGCACCCATCGCGGAGACGACGAGACGGCTCGCAACAGCACCGGCTACGGTGACGTCCGGACCATGGCGCTGGCTGTGCGCCGGGCCGCGGATCTCGGCGCCACCGTCATCAACATCTCGGAAGTTGCGTGCAAACCGGTGTCCGAAGTCCTCGGTGACGGCTCCCTCGGAGCGGCGGTACAGTATGCCACGGACATCAAGGATGCGGTGGTGGTCGCGGCCGCAGGAAACATTTCGGAACTCTGCAAGCCGTCCAATCCCGCCGGCGCCGATCCTCTGCGACCGGATGCGGATCCGTGGGAACACATCACCACGCTGGCCACTCCCGCCTGGTACGACGACTACGTCCTGACCGTGGGCTCCGTCGAGGAGGACGGAGTCCCGTCCGACTACAGTCTGCCCGGACCGTGGGTGGACGTCGCGGCTCCCGGCAGCGCCGTCACCTCACTCGACCCGGACTCCGGCGGTTCGACCGACCGATACAGCGGCGCCAACGGCCCGGAACCGATCTCCGGCACCAGTTTCGCCGCACCACTCGTCGCCGCGACCGTTGCGCTGGTCCGGGCCCGCCACCCACACCTCGATGCACGCGCGGTGATGGACCGGGTCGAATCGACCGCCCATGCGCCCGCCGAGGGCTGGAACCCTCGGGTCGGTCACGGCGTCGTCGATCCGCTCGCGGCCGTCACCGCGCCGCTACCCGCACAACGGGAACTCGTTTTCGCGTCGGTGCCGCTGCCGGCTCCCACCCCGGTTCCGCCACCCGACCGGCGTCCACGAATCGTGGCGCTCGTCGCGAGCGGGGCGGTCTGCGGCGCACTCGTCCTCGCGGTGTTGCTGTCGATGCCGCTTCGCCGGCGGATGCGGTCATTCCCTCCTCATCCGCCCGCGCGCACAGATGCGGGCCGCTGA